>DATAMU010000694.1:0-11436 GCA_036266605.1 Candidatus Acidiferrum sp.
GATGGATGCGCTTGTCGGGCGTGGCGCGCGGCTCTTCGCTGGTACCGAGCATGATCGGGACGTTGGGACCGTAGACGTCGGCGTCGAGCAGGCCGACCTTGTGGCCGAGTTTCGCGAGAGCGAGGGCGAGATTGACGGCGACGGTGGTTTTGCCGACGCCGCCTTTACCGCTGGCGATGGCAACGAGATTTTTTACGCCGGGGATTGGCTGGCGCGGGGGGAGTTGTTGGGGTTGGGGTGCTGGCGGCATTTTGCGGTGCGACCTTTCAGTCGGAGAGTCGTGTCGAACGGATGCGTTGTACTTTGCCGATGATCTTCACTGCTTGCTTCTTGCGGACATGGGGCGCAGCGGTGCTGCGCCCGTACATGACCGCGACTACTGTGAAAGTCTAGCTCCTCGCGTGCAAAAACAGCCGGCAAGATGCCGGAGCTACCAGAACCGACTCGCAGACGAAGTGCGCGTTATTGACCCTGACCGTGGCATTTTTTGTATTTCTTGCCGGAGCCGCAGGGACAGGGATCGTTGCGGCCGACTTTGGCGGCGGCGCGGACGGGCTTGGGTGGTTCGGCTTGAGCGGCGCCGGTTTGATATTGCAGGTCTTGTTGCTGGCGCTGCTGTTTGCGATCGAGTTGGCGTGCGACGTCGGGCAATCGCTGCGCTGGAGCTTCTTGCGCGCGAGCGGCGGCGCTAGCCATCGCGGCGGCCGCACCACCGGAACGAGGAGCAGCCGACGGTGGTTGCCCTGGTCCTGAAACTCCACCAGGTCCAGCGGGGCCTGCGCCACCGGGCCCACTCGGGCCACCCTGCGCCTCCGGCGAAGTCTGCATGTCGTTGGGATGTTGCTGCGCTTGCTGAATGACAATGTGGAAGAGATATCGAATCGTCTCGTTGTCGATGCGCGTCATCATGTCTTCGAACAAGACGAACGCTTCTTTTTTGAATTCGACGATCGGATCTTTTTGCGCGTAGCCGCGCAAACCGATGCCCTCTTTCAAGTGATCGAGGGAGAGCAGGTGATCTTTCCACTGCGTATCGACGACATCGAGAACGATGCGGCGCTCGAGCCATCGCATCAATTCCTTGCTGAACTGATTTTCTTTTTCTTCGTAGCGCTTGACGACGGCTTCTTTCGCGGCGTCGGCGAGTTGCTCGTGCGAAAGTTCACCCGGATCGGCGCCAGCAGCTTTCGCGTCGATGCCGAACTGCGCATTCATCTCGGCGAGAAACTGCGTCGTATTCCACTGGCCGGGATGCTGCGTTTGCGGGCAATAGGTGTCCACGAGGTCGAGCGCGACGTTTTCGGCTTTTTCGAGAACGAACTCGCGCTGATCCTGCCCTTCAAGCGCGGAGCGGCGAATCGCATAAATCGTTTCGCGCTGCTTGTTCATGACGTCGTCGTATTCGAGCAAGTGTTTGCGGGCGTCGAAGTTTTGCGCTTCGACGGACTCCTGCGCCTTTTCGATACGGCCGGAAATCATTTTCGATTCGATGGGAACGCCTTCGGTCATGCCGAGGCGATACATCAGCGCCTTGATGCGCTCGCCGCCGAAGATGCGCATGAGGTCATCTTCGAGCGAAAGAAAGAAGCGCGACGAACCGGGATCGCCCTGACGACCGGCGCGACCGCGAAGCTGATTGTCGATGCGGCGGGCTTCATGGCGCTCGGTGCCGAGAATGTGCAACCCGCCCAGAGCGATGACCTCATCGTGTTCGGCTTTGCACTGCTCTGCGAAATTATCGTAAATCGGCTTCCACTGATCGGACGGAACCTGAAAAATCTTGCCTTCGTTCTGGAACAAAACCATCGGAGCGGCGATAGGCTGTGCCACTTCGCCGGTCGCATTGATAGCGGCGCCGTCCTGGCCAATGACGGCAGGCGCGGCAGCGTACGGGAGCGCCATTTTGTTCTTCAGAAAGTAATCGCGCGTCATCTGCTCCGGATTTCCGCCGAGGAGAATATCGGTGCCGCGGCCGGCCATGTTGGTCGCGACGGTGACGGCGCCTTTGCGCCCGGCTTGCGCGACGATGCGCGATTCGCGCTCGTGCTGTTTGGCGTTGAGCACCTGGTGCGGAATGCCTTCTCGTTTCAGGATCGCGGCGATCGCTTCGGATTTTTCGATCGAGATTGTGCCGACAAGAACGGGTTGGCCGCGCTCGTGATAATGGCGGATGCCGTTGTCGAGAGAATTGTCTTCCTGGAGGATGCCGTTGACGACCGCTTCGAATTTTTCTTTTTCCGTTCGGTAGACGATGTCGGGATGTTCTTTGCGGATGAGCGCGCGGTTCGTCGGAATCATGACGACATCGAGGCCATAAATTTTGCCGAACTCGGCGGACTCGGTTTCCGCGGTTCCGGTCATACCGGAGAGCTTTTTGTACATGCGGAAGTAATTTTGGAAGGTGATGGTAGCGAGCGTCTGATTTTCGCGTTCGATCTTGACGCCTTCTTTTGCCTCAACGGCTTGATGCAAGCCGTCGGACCAGCGGCGGCCGGGCATCTGGCGGCCGGTGAATTCATCGACGATGATGACTTCGCCGTCTTTAACGACGTAATCGACGTCGTTTTTATAGAGGGCGTGCGCGCGCAGCGCCTGATAGACGTGGTGCATCACGTCGATGTTGGCGGGGTCGGACATGTTGGCGAGGCCGAGAAGGCGCTCGCACTTGTTGAAGCCGTCTTCGGTCAGCGTTGCCTGGCGATGCTTTTCATCAAGCGTGTAATCGATTTCTTGAATCAATTTAGGAATGATTTTGTCGATCTTGTAGTACTTGTCGGTGGACTCTTCGGCCGGACCGGAAATGATGAGCGGGGTGCGCGCCTCGTCGATGAGAATGGAGTCGACTTCATCGACGATGCAGAAGTGGTGGCCGCGCTGCACGCAATTCGCGAGGTCATACTTCATGTTGTCACGAAGATAGTCGAAGCCGAACTCGTTGTTGGTGCCGTAAGTGATGTCGGCGCCGTAGGCGGCGCGGCGCTGGGCGTCGTCGAGATCATGAACGATGACGCCGACCGAGAGGCCAAGTGCGCGATAGAGCGTGCTCATCCACTCGGCGTCGCGGCGGGCCAGGTAATCGTTGACAGTGATGATGTGAACGCCGCGACCAGCGAGCGCGTTGAGCGCGGCCGGAAGAGTGGCGACGAGCGTCTTGCCTTCGCCCGTTTTCATTTCGGAGATTTTGCCGCTGTGGAGAACCATGCCGCCAATGAGCTGCACGTCGAAATGGCGCATGTTGAGCGTGCGGCGGCCGGCTTCGCGAACAAGAGCGAAGGCGGGGACGAGGACAGGCTCGAACGCCTGCTGCATTAAATCTTTGAAGCCGGAATCGTTTTGGTCGGCGTCTTTGAGCGGCGCCTGGACCTGCTCTTTGAGCGCGAGGAAGCGCGCCTTGAGCTCTTCGTCGCTGAGCGATTTGACTTCGGCTTCGCGCGCGTTGATGGCGGCGACGATCGGCTGCATGCGCTTGACGTCGCGCTCGTGCTTGGTGCCGATGAATCGCGAAATTACGCTGTCAACTACCTTTGCTGCATCCATGAATTCGTTTCGCCGTTTCCTGTAGTGACGGAGTTCGACCGGGCCGCGGGATTACAGAGGCGGAATTGGCGGCCGGGGCAACAGTTTATTGTAGCTGGTTGGATGCGCGGACGGCAAAAATGTGGATAGGAGGGTGCAAGGCGAGTCGCGGAAGCTGAAGGCTGAAGAAAGACGGCGCGCGGAGTGGCTTTCGTCCGGGCAAGCTGGGGCGCAGCGGTGCTGCGCCCGTACATGACCGTGCTGGGACGGCAGATTCGCTTGTGATCACGTAGTTGGTTTGCGTTAGCGCGAGGTGCCGATGGGGACGGGGGTTTCGGCGCCGGCGGCGTGGTCTTCGGGAGTGGAACCGCGCGGGGCAATGTGATCGGCGAGAAGACGGCGGAGGCGGCTGCGTTCTTCGAGCGTGATGTCCACGATTTCGAACGCCATGTCTTGGGCGCGGTAGTCGCGCATGAGAGCGGTGGCTTGCAGGTTGCGCAGGCCGAGCTGAAATTTGAGCTGGACGGGCGTGCCGGGAGCGAGGTGGCGGCTGATCGTGGCGACTCCGCCGGCGAGGCTGGCGGTTTTGATCTGGAGGCTGCAGGCCTCTTTGAGATTGGTGCTGACGGCAACGACAGGTTTGGCGAGGCGCACGCGTTTGTGGCGGCGCTGGCGAACGAATTTTGAGTTGGGCTTGAGTGCGAGAGGTGCAAGCGCGAGGTCGTCGCGGTCGAGGCCGCTCTGAGGCAGGAAGGCGACGGCCCAGGCCGGATCGAGTTTGCCGAGAGCTTGGATCGCAGTGATGCGCAGTTCTGTCGGCTGTGAAAAGCCGAGGAATTTTTTGGCTTCGACGATGCGCTTGAGGGCCGTGACCGCTTCGGGCGCGTTGATGCGGCCGAGGGCTTCGACGGCTTTGACGCGGAGGTAGGTGCCACCGCCGGCGGGGAGATCGCCGTCAATGATGGTGAGCAGCCGGCCAAGTGCCTCGCGATCGCCGGTGACGCCGAGTTCGTCGATGGCGAGCGGCATGACGAGGGGGTCGAGGACGTCGAGAACCTGGAGCAAGATGCGGCAACGACCAGGGGAACCGCTCGCGGAAATCTGGCGAAGCACGCGGTCCTGCGAGTTGCGCGGGAATTCTTTCATTCGCACAGGAAGGAAGACTTCGACGGAGCGCGGATCAAGTTTGCAAAGCAGGCCGATGAACTCGACGGCTTCCGCGACAGCGCCACCGCGAAGCGTGCTGCGAAGATACTGCAAGCCTTCTTCGCCGAGGTCGGCGGCGAGATTGGCGACGTGCTCGGCGTCGTTGCGCAGTGTGCATCGATTGAAGCGCGTGGCGAGCTGCTCCATCGTCGTCTGCGGCATCATCTTGAGGACGGCGGTGAGGCCCGCGGCTGCCTGACGTGCGCGGAGGGCTTCTTCGACGAATTCGGGCACGCGCTCTTCGATGCCCATTTTTGCGCGGAGTGTTTGCGCGGTGCCAGGGCGCTGGGCTTCGACGCCAGAGAGAAGATCGAGCGCCTGTTCCATGGCTCCGTAGCAGCGGCTGCTGGCGGCCTGCTGGCTGAGGCGGACGAACGCGGCGGTGACAATGCCTTGCAACTCGGCGTCTTGCTCGACATTGAGGCGCAGGCCGAGATGCTGAAGCGCGCCGGCGAGGAGGCGCGGGTCGAGCTTCGCGTAGAGCTCCGCCATTTCAGAGAGGCCGGCGGCGGTTTTCTTGCGGGCGTCGTTGTCGTCGGAGTCGGCGCAGGCGGCGTAATTCTGAAGAACGCTGACGGCGTCGGCGACATTTCCCTGCTCGACGAGTTCGCCGACATAAGACTGCACGTTGCGCGGCGGAATGCACCATGCTTCGGTGGAAAGTAGCACGGTGCGCTTGCCGCTTTCCGGAACGGCAGCCCAGAACTGGCGATCGAGAATTTCGCGGTGCGTCTCGACGACCATGCCCGCGTCGCTCATCTTTTCTTCGTGCGAACCGAGGAGTTTGCGGAGCGTCTCGATTTCCGTGTTGAGGCGATCGAGCATCTGGCGAACGGCGTTGACTTTGACGTCGCCCTTTTCGTAACGATCGAGAGCGAACTTGATCGCCAGATGTTCGGCGAGCTGAATGAGCGTGGATTGATCAGGCTTGGCGTCCGGCGCGTGCGCGGCGATTTCGGCAAGCGCGGCCTTCAGCGTGTCTTGCGCGCGGCCGGGAAGCTGCGACATTTGCTCGTGGAAAGCGCCGGCCGCAGCCATGCCGGTACCTCCACCTGCGCTGACTTGGCCCATGCTTGTGAGGGCGCTGAGGATGCCGAGAATTTCGTCTTCGGTCGGTTCGGCCGGGGCGCGATGTCGCGGATTGTTTCCGGAGCCGGGGCCGCCTGTTTGAGCGGTGGGAGTGCCGCCCGTCCCCGTGGCAGTCGATGAGCCGAAGATTGCCGCGGAGGCTTCGGCTACTGGGCCAGTAAAGAAGTTGGGGTCCGCGCCGGGGTTCGACACTGCACTTGTGTTCTCGGCGGTCGAATCAGCGGAAGCATCACGATAGTAGAAATTGCCGCCGGAGTTGCCGCCGCCTGCGCCACTCCCAGATCCGTCGCCCGAGCCGGTGCCGTGGTAATTCCCTGTGCCGCTCCCCGAACCTGAACCACCGCCGTTTCCGCTGCGCGCACCTTGCGCCGCCGCGATCATCTCGAGAAGCTTTTGCGGATCGTTGAGCCATTGCTTGAATTCGTCTTGATCGTCGCCCAGCGTGGCGGCGGCAAGTTGCGCGGCGCGATTGGCGTCGCGGAAGCGTGAGTCCGTGGCGACGAAGCAGATCTCGTTGATGCGAACGCCCTTCGCTCCCGAGAGCGTCGCCTTGAGCTGTTCGGCGAGTTCGGTGGGCTTCGCTTTGCCAGTCGGAAACGCGCGCGAGAATAGGCTGAGTTCGTCTTCGGTGATCGATGGAAAAAACTGGACGCTGGCGAGCCCCGCTGAAGAAAGAAGCTGCGCGAATTGCTTTTCGGCGGGGGAACCTTCCAGCGGCACACCGTCAAGCAGTAGCTGGCTGCCCGTCGCGCCCAAGAGCAAGCCGGCGTCGGTGCCTTGCGGAATTGCCGCGTGCAATTCGCGAAAGGCGACGCCGAGCAGTTCCGTAGTGCGAACGTGATCGAAGCCGTATAGACGAGCGAACTTCAGCAGAATGTTGAGGCTACGAACAAAAGCCCGTCCGGCGGTCACCTTGGGGTCGGCTGGTTTCATGCTGCTCCGCTGCATTCACTGGAACTGCCGTATTAGTACCGTAGAGGTACGGACAGTCGGCGGCAATGGTACACAGGTCCCATGCGGCTGAACGCGTTATGCGACGCTGGCGCAGGCACAAGCCTGTACGAAGGAACGGGCCCCACCGCGGGAGGGACAGGTGAGGAGCTGCGCCGAGAATGCGCTGCTAGTGTTTCAACATGGCGACGCGGCCGCGGCGCTTCGTGCGATTCGTAGCTTGCGCCGCAACCGGCAGTCCGCCGAGCTCCAACAACAGCCTTCGGAGCCGCGCTCGCTCCTCGAGATCCATATCGACAAATTCGAACGCCATCGCCTGAGGACGAGCACCGCGCACGACAGCCTGCGCCTTGATCGGGCGGACGCCGGAGGCAAACTTCAACGTCAAGATCGAGCCCGGAGCAAGATGCCGATCACCGGCGCCGATACCACCGCCGAGGTTGAGCTCCGGAATCAAGAGCTTGATGTTTTCGCGCAGGTTCGTCGAGGTGGCGGTCAGGTTGCGTGACAACTTTAAGCGCGCATACCGACGCTGGCGAATTACGGATGCGTTCGGATCAGGATCGGTCGGCTCGAGAGTCAAATCCTTGCGATCGAGTCCACTAGGCGCCAGCTTTTCGAGGGTAAGCGGCGCGTCGATGCGCATGAGCGCTTGCGCCGCCGCGATGCGTAACTCGTCGTGATGCGAATACCGCCAGAGCTGCTTCGCTTCCATCATGTGTTGGAGCAATTGCGAAGCGGCCGTCGCGCGCAGGCGTCCAAGCGCCTCGATGGCTTTGAGCCGCGTGAAACCCGGAGTCGTGCTGTCTTGCGCGAGCTCCAGCAATTTCGAGATGCAGACGTGGTGCCCGCTCATGCCCATCTCGTCGATCGCCAGCGGACGGATCATGGGGTCGAGCGAATCGTAAAGTTCAACAAGCAAGCTCGCGCGAGCTTCGACCGGCGCGGACGAGAGCTGGCGGATGGTGCGGTCGTGCGCGCTGCGCGGCCATTGCGCCAGGCGTACCGGCAAAATTTTTGCGACGGCTTCCGGTGCGAGCTGCGTCAGCAAACCAACGGTTTCGGCTGCCTCGGCTGCGGGCGCGGTCTGTAAAGCTTCCATCAAACGATTGACTGCTTCCTCACCGAGCGTCTGAACAATTTCGCCGAGCAATTCGCAATCTTCACGGAAGCCGCAGTGGCCGAAGCGATTCGTCACGTAATGCAACGTCGTCTTCGGCATCAACGCCAAAATCTCGACCATACCGTCGGCGATCTGTCCGCTGCGCAGCGCTTCCTCAACAAATTCCGGCATGCGCTCTTCGGCGCCGATGCGCGGCCGCAAGCTTTGCGTTGAGCCGGGCCGCTGCGCTTCGACGCTGTCGAGCGAAGCCAATGCCTGCTGCATCGCGGGGTAGCAGCGCTTGGAAGCGGCTTCCTGGCTGAGGCGAACAAACGCCGCACTAACGAGCGTCTGCAATTCCGGTTCGCGCTCGATCGCGAGCTGATTGCCGAGGCGCCGAATGCCTTCCATCAATGCGCTGCCGTCACCGCTGCCGTAGAGTTCCGCCAGGTCCGACAGGCCGATTGCGGTTGTTCGACGCGCTTCGGGATTTTCCAATCCGATGCATGCGGCATACTTCATCAAGATTTCGTTTACGGTTTTCAGCTCACCGCGCTTGAGCATGTCTTCGAGAAAAACGCGAACGTTGCGCGGCGGAACGCACCAGGCTTCTTCCGACGTCAGGACTTCTTTTTTGTTCTCGTCGGGAACTTGTTCCCAGAAATCCTGGTCAAGAAGCTCGGTGTAGGACTGCACCTGGAGTCCCGCATTGGCCATCATCTCTTCCTGCGAAGACAAAATCTTTCGCAGACCTTCAATCTCGGCGTTCATGCGGTCGAGCAGCTGTTTGACGGCGTTAACACGCAGTTCCCCGCGCTCATAGCTGTCGAGTGCGAAGCGAATCGCCACGTGCTCGGCAAGCTTCAAGAGCATCGGCTTGTCGGCCTTTTCCGTGGGTGCCTGCGCGGCGAGACCAGCCAGCGCCTGCTGTAAGGTCACCTGCGCACGCACGGGCAACGCGCTCAAGCGCGACTGAAAATTCGGGACTTCGCTGCGCGCTTCGGGATCTTTTCGGGATTTGCCTAGTTGCGCGAAGAGAGCGAGCATCTGCCGAACGTCATCTTCAGCGACCGCGAATCCGCCTTGTCCCGTCGGCGGCACCGCGGTTTCTGGGTTCATGGCGCCGCGAAGCAGAGCCGACGCCGTGCGCCATTTCGGTGCGGGACCGGGGTCGCCGCCATGACCAACACCGCCGCCACTCGTGCCACCAGTACCGACACCCGGTCCCAAAGGACCGAGTCCACCGCCCACGCCACCGGCACTCGCTGAGCTGCCAGTTCCTCCACCTCCGACGCCAACGCCAACACCCGCGCCGCCGTCAGAGCCACTATCACCACTGTAAAATCCTCCGTTACCGCCGCCACCCGAACCACCAGATCCACTCGAACCGCCGCTGCCGCCGGCGCCGGTGTCCCACAGTGTGCCTGAGCCGGAGTTGCCAACGCCGCTCCCGCCGCCACCGACCCCTGGACCAGAACCACCGCCGCCCGGACCACGGCTGCTCTCGGCAGCCAGAATCATCTGGAGCAACTTGTTCGGATCGTCGAAAAGATCTTTGAACTTGTCGCTGGTCGCGCCGAGAACCTTGGCTGTCAGGTTCGCCGCCATTTTAATTCCGGCGACAGAAGAATCCTCGGCCACATAGCGAATCTCGTTGATCTTGATGCTGGTGTCGCCGGCGAGCGTCGCTTTCAGCTGTTCGGCAAGCGCCGTGGGTTTTGCATTTCCGCTGGGAAAACCGCGCACAAAGCGTGCAAATTGCGATTGAGAAGTGGTCGTGCCGAAGTGAATGCTGGCAATGCCTGATGAAGTGAGGAGCTGCGCGAAGGCGCGCTCGCCCGCAGCGGCGCCCAACGGCACACCGTCGAGCAAAATCTGATTCCCCGACGCGCCAAGAAGCAGACCGCTACCGCCGCTCTCCTCGAGAGCCGATTTCAGCTCGCGCCAAGTAGTCTCGAATTGCGCTCCGGTGCGCGTGTGCCCAAATTCGTACAAACGTGCGAATTTCAGCAGAATGTTCAGGCTGCGCACAAATGCCCGGGCCGCCGCTCGTGTGTCGCCGCTCATAAGAAATTACGATCCGTCCAAGGGGGCACCGCCGCCCCAAGCTCTAGCCGTAATCTCTACAGTAGGGTGGCGTCGCGCTTTGAGACAAGATATCGTTCCGAATCTGTACCCATCCCGGCAATAGTCACACGCGCACCATTATCGGACGTTCTGGCGGGGCAAAGTTTCGGGTTAGTACCGTTTGCAGCACGCTACAGCTGTACTTTTAGTCCATTGCTCTGGTCCAAATCGAATCCCTACAATTGCCACGAAGTCAGCGATGGGCCGTTCGATCCCGGGGCACGGCACCCACAAAAACACGTGGCTGTGGATCAAATGGCAGGTAGGACAAGCATGACCGATCAGACTCATACGCAAGAGTCCCATTCGCAAGAAGCCCAGGCACAAGAAGGGCGGGCGCATGAAGCGCAGGCACATGAAGCGCAGGCACAAGAGGTACCGGTTGTAGCGACGGCCGCCGCGCCAGCAAAACCCGAGGGCGCTCCAGAACCGAAGCCGCAACGATTCAGGGCAGACATGCCGCAAATTCCCGGCGTTATTGCGGGTGGACCTTCGAAGAGAAGGCCGTCGGTCAATCCGGCGATTCCTCTCGGGATCGGCATTGCCGCGGTGGTATTGGTTGCTCTGCTCGGAGCACGCCTTGTCTCGCATCCGAAGCCTGCGGAGACCACCGCTGCGGCTCCTCCCCCTCAAATCGAAGTTCCAGCACCAGCGGTCGATCCGAATTCCCTTTTGCCACACGCCACCGAAGCCGCGCCTGATGTCGCCACGGTCAACGAAATGTCAAAACCGTGGGCTCGCAAGAGCTTTTTCTTCGTGAACCATCTGACCGGCGAAAATGTGCCGGCCATGCTCATTCGGCTTCCCCAAGGATCACCGAACAGCGCCGAAGGCTACTGGGCTTATGAGGTCAACGCGCCGTTTGGCAACTGCCGTCTGGAGTACATTACCGATCTGACGCGCCTGACGAACGATTACGGCTTCCAGAACGCGCGCCACCCGATGGTCGGCAACCCTTGCAGCCGTTCGGTCTTCGATCCAACGAAGATGGGCGAGATTCCAGGAAATTTCTGGGTGCGCGGAACTCTAGTGCAGGGCTCGGATGTTCGCCCGCCGCTCGGCATCGAGCTGAAAGTTCAAAACAAAAATATTCAAGCGCTCCGTATGGAATAGTCCGTCGGTTTTCAGCGAGCCTCGCATCACACGATTCCTTGCCACGAACAACGCTCCGGATCGAAGTGCGCAAACTCGAACAACAAAAACGGAAGGCGTTCGGGCTTGCTCTGTCTGAAAATCGAAGCCTAGATTGAAACCGTCGCGCTCTCCCATCGTGTAAAGCGTTGCCTTCATCCATGTGTCTCTGGGTGGCGGCGGGTAGCCCGAGCAATCGCAGTCGGATCAGCCGAAAACAACACACAATAAAACAAAAGGGCGTTCCGGCAGAACCGGAACGCCCCGAACTTCGCGCCCTAACCGCAGGCGGCTGTAGTTTTGTTTAGAAGAAG
>DATAMU010000695.1:0-5041 GCA_036266605.1 Candidatus Acidiferrum sp.
GCAGGCGCCCGATTGGGCGAGCGCCGCGCCGAAACAACGAAGTCCGCGCAATCCTTCTTCAATCCCTGCGCTACATCGAACGGCAATCCCTCTCGAAAAATCTGTGGAGCAAATTTCGATGAGGACCATTGCGCGCGCCGACGCGGCGCTGACCGACATCTTCAACCAGCCGATCCAGCTCGCGAAAATCGGCTGGCAGTGGGGCCATCTCACCAACAACAACTCTCTCGTCTTCTTGTGTTGTCTTGCTCGCGCGGGATTTTCGCCGATTCTTGAATTCGGCACATTCACCGGACGCACGACCTACAATCTCGCGCTGAATACGCCCGATAAAATCTACACCGTAGACATCGGCCGCAACGTAGACGCGGGCGCAAACACGGCTGGCGCAAATTATCCCGACTACATTCCCGGCGAAGCTTTCCTCCACGATCCTTTGATGCGCGATCGCATCGAACTCATCGTCGGCGATTCGCGCGAAATCGATTTTTCGTATCTCTACGGAACGATGGGCATGGTGATCGTCGATGGCGGACACTCATATGAAGCAGCAAAATCCGACACAGAAAATGCGCTGCGGCTCGTACGCAACGGCGGCATCATCGTTTGGGATGACTACGGCGACTTCTGGCCCGGCGTGAAACGCGCCGTGGACGAACTCATCGCGCCACATCGCCTGATGAAATTTGAAAACGAAGGAATCGTTCTGTACGTGCGCTGAGAAGGCCGCGACGCGACATAAATCCAGCGCGAGCGACTAAGGCTCCGCTGACGGCACAGGCGGCGCCGGCGGCGCCAACAATCGAATCGACACCACAAAATTTCCGCGCTGCTTCCCCACCAATTGAAACTGCGCCGAATTGTTTTCCCCGCCGCTGCTCGAAACGCGCGCCGGATTCCCTCCCGCCAGATCGGCAATATCCGGCGCAAGATTCCGCGCCTCCAGCGCAATCTTGTGCGGCGTGCCGTGGACATGCACAGTGAGCGTGCGATGGTCGCCCGGCGACAGCGGCGCTGAATTCGCCTCCAGCGAAAGCTCCACAAACCGAATCGTAAATGGCACTGACACGCTCTTGTGGCAGCTCACAACAATGTCCGCGTTCCCAGCCGGAAGATTACTCGGCGGCAAGACCACCAGTGACATCGGTGACGACGCGAGCACCAGCGCAGGCATCCCGCCGATCGTCACATTGTTCGCATCCGCATCCGCGCAAAATGCGCGGCCCGCGAGTTCGAATCGATCCGCAAGCGACGCCACACGTGGCGCGGCCGTGACTTGCAACGTATCCGACGACGCTTCGGTCGGACTCAAAATCGTGACGAACACGCGGCCCGGATGACCTTCGATGGAAGCCGAAATCCGTTCCGCATCGAGCGGCGCGACAAAAAGCGCTCGCCCCGTCGTGTCGGTCGTGACGCGATCGCCGTTCGAAAAGTCGATGCGAACGCCCGGCGTCAGCCGCCCGTTCACATCGAGCACGGCCAGCGTCGCGTGCTCGCCTGACACAATCTTCCGCGGTAAGAGCAGGATGCGAGCTCCCGAGGCAGGCGGCGGCGATTCATGCCCTTGCGCTCCAACGGAAAGGCACAATCGTCCGAAGAGGCCCAATAAGACACACATTAAGACAAGGATCGCGTCGACACCCGCGCTCCAAACCGTTCGACCTCGAATGATGCCGCCTTGGATCCGTCTGCGAATCAACAGTCCCCTGCTTCCACCGCGATTGTAACGGAAACCTCTCACCGAACAAGCAGCGTCGAGTACTTCTCTGCAACGTCAAGGCAAGATTTGGGCACCTGAATTTTCCCAAAATGGGAGCAATCGCGCATTAACCTTAGCACTTTCATTGAGTTACAAATTCTTAGATTCGAATGAGTCGGATTTGGTTCGATCGTGGCAGGGTGAAAAACGCCCGGCTGTAGAGCCGGGCGCTTAATCAGGTAGTATAATAACCCGAAAGACACCCTTTGTCAAGAGGCAAATCTCGTTTTCGACCGATTTTTACGGTCGAATCGTGCGAGGATTCCCATTTTGAAACCGAGTCGGCCTGCGGTATCGCGCCTGGTTGGCACCCCCGAACCGCGCCCATAGCGAGGTTTCAGCGACCTATAAAACTGTTGCTAAATGGTGACTATTCAGTTGGATTCAGCTTCTACCACCCCACCCCCGGGTCTGCTAGGTTAAGAGCAGGTTGCCAGGCACGGGTGTGGGCGATCGTGGGCGCCAACAAGAAAGCCGAGGAGCCTCAGTGCAAATTGTAAGCGGCGGCGTGACAAACGTGGGACGCGTCCGCACAAACAATGAGGATAGTTTTCGCATCGTCGAACCGATGAACCTTTACATCCTCTCGGATGGCATGGGCGGCGAAGCGCACGGCGAAATCGCCAGCGCGATGGCCGTCGAGGTCGTCGCGCAGCATTGCGCCGAAACGGAAGTCGACCCCGCCATGACCATTTTTGCCGACATGCCCAGCGCCTGGAGCGAAAAGACGCGCAAGCTTTCAAGTGCGGTCCACCTGGCGAACAAAAGCATCTTCGACTCCGCGCAAAAGCACACCGAACAGCGCGGCATGGGCGCCACCATAACGGCAGCCTGGATCGATGGAACCCGGCTCAGCATCGCCCACGTCGGCGACAGCCGCGCGTACCTTTTGCGCAGTGGCAATTTGCAGCAGCTCACCAGCGACCACTCGCTTGTCGCCGAGCAGGTCCGCCGCGGCATTCTGACGCCCGCTGAAGCCGAGCGCAGCGACATGCAGAGCGTTCTGTTGCGCGCTCTGGGCGCTCACGACGAAATCGAAGTCGACTCCGAGGAACACACACTATTCGGCAGCGACGTTCTTTTGCTCTGCTCCGACGGTCTCACCCGTATGGTCACTGAACCCGAAATCGCAGGCACGCTGCAAGCCGAGCCCGACCCCGCCAAAGCAGCGGAACGGCTCGTCGAACTCGCAAACGAACAAGGCGGCGCCGACAACGTCACAGCCATCGTCGTCCGCGTCGGCGACGAACCCAAGGGTTGGTTTTCCTGGCTGCGGCGCGGCTCCAACAAAAAGACCTCAACCAACGGCTCGGCAGGAGGAAAGTAAATGGCGAAGCTAAGCCTCATGTTCGAAAACAAGCTGGTGAAGGAAGTCCCTGTCGGAGGCCGCCCAATCGGGATCGGCCGCTCGCCCGACAACGACCTCCCGGTCGATAACCTCGCCGTGTCGAACTATCACGCGCGCGTCTACGTCGAGGCCGGACGCCTCGTCGTGGAAGATCTTGCGAGCCTCAACGGCACCTTCGTCAACGATCTTCGCGTTGAGCGCGCCACGCTTCACGACGGCGACTCCATCTGGATCGGCAAGCACCACATCAAGGTCGATGCCTCGGGCGACACCACTTCGTTCGGCGACACCGGGAAAAAAGCCCCTGCGACCCCGCGCATCAACGAAACCATGGTGCTCGATACGAAAGTCCGCCGCGAAATGCTTCAGCAAGCGGCCGCGATGGGAGAGCGCACGCAGTTCGCCGCCGGCAGAATCAAAGTCCCGACGCTCGTGGTCCTTAGCGGCAATACGGATCAAAAAGAGTACGTCCTGACGAACAAGCTCACGGTTGTCGGCAAATCAAAAATGGCTACCGTGCGCCTCCAGGGTTGGTTCAAGCCGCAACTCGCCGCCCAGATCAACCAGCGCGATGACGGCTACTACGTCGGCCCAGGCGACAAAATCCCCAAGGTCAACGGCTCGCCGATCACCGGACCCAAGAAACTCAACGACGGCGACGTCATCGAAGTCAGCGGCCTCCGCATGAATTTCATTTTCCGCGAGTAGCGCAAAACGACTCTGCTTTGTGCCTGACGGCGAGTCGGCGGCAAAATCGCGTCCGATGAATCGAGGTTTGTGCGATGCGCGAACACCCGTTCGCTTATCGGTAGCCGTTCGACGCTTCGCTGCGATCGACCACAAACCTTCCTCTTCGAAGACCAGAGCCTGCAAAGCCAATATGTATCAAGTGTTGAAATTTGGGCATCTAACCTTCGCGTGATTCAAGGACATCGCGCCTTTTCGTTGCGGCAAGCCATTGAAAATTATAGAGTTGCTGCTTCGAAAACGGCCTCGCCTCGATTGGCGCTGTGATTGCCAATCGAAATGAGCGAATCGCAAGGGTTCGACTCCTTAATTCTGAAACTGGCGTTATCACGGCACCGCGACTCGGGAAGCGTACCCATAAAATTGCTCCGGCGAATCTAATAGGAGCACCGGTCATCCTGACGGAAAAGTTCGAATCACAACGGCAAAACGTTTAGGCCGAAAGGCAGCGCCATGCGGCGCGCCACATGGGAACCCGGGACGGGAGCCCAACGGGAAAATTGACGCGAAATGTGGATCGTTCGATTAGCTCTCGCTAGACCCTACACCTTCATCGTGATGGCGCTGGTCATCGTGCTGCTCGCCGGCGTAGTCATTCCGCGCACGCCAACCGACATCTTCCCGAACATCGACATCCCCGTCATCAGCCTGGTGTGGAACTATCAGGGCCTCGAGCCTCAGGAAATGGAAGAGCGCATCACTTCCAACTCGGAGCGCTTCGTCACCACTCTGGTCAACGACGTCGAGCACATCGAGTCGCAATCGCTGAACGGCATCGCCGTCGTTAAAATTTACTTTCAACCGAACGCCAACATTCAGACCGCGCTCGCGCAGACCACCGCGATCATGCAAACGATCTTGCGCACGCTGCCGCCGGGCGCCACGCCACCGCTCGTCGCCATCTTTTCCGCGTCTACGGTGCCGGTCATCCAGATCGGCCTCACCAGCGAGTCTCTTAGCGAGCAAGCGCTCTTCGACTTTGGAAACAACTTTATCCGCACGCAACTCGCAACCGTGCGCGGCGTCGCGCTTCCCTTTCCTTACGGTGGCAAGCAGCGACAAATTCAGGTCGATCTCGACCCCCAGGCGCTTCAATCCAAAGGCTTGTCGCCGGTCGATATCGTCAATGCTGTCAACGCGCAGAATCTGATTCTGCCGACCGGCACCGCGAAACTCGGCACGCT
>DATAMU010000696.1:0-4454 GCA_036266605.1 Candidatus Acidiferrum sp.
CGCATACCGGTAAATCCAATCCGCCACCGCCCCATACGCATAATGGTTATACGAATTCATGCTCGGATCATTGCGCATTTGATCCCCATTCCACCGCTCCCACATCGTCGTCGCGCCATGCTCCACCAGATATCCCCACGACGGATAATTCGTGTCGAGTAGCAAGTGATACGCCACGTCCAGATGCCCCGTATCCGTCAGCGCCGCGAGCAAATACGGCGTCCCCAAAAATCCCGTCCCCAGTTGCCCGTGATTCGCCGCAATTCGATCCGCCAACCGCTGCCCCGCCGCTTTCCGCAGCGACTCCGGCAGCAAATTCATATTGATCGCCAGCACGTATCCCGTCTGCGTCTCCACCGGCTGATCGCTCAGTTTCGTCGCCGTCGCCGAAGCGAACACCGGCGGTGGCGGCACGCCTCCAACAAATCCATCGGGCCGCGTATACGCCTTCACAAACGCTTCTTTAATTTTTTCGAAGACTTCGCCGTATTCCGCCGCTTTCGCCGTCCGCCCCGTCGCCAGGGCCATCTGCTTCATCAGCGTCACGTCGTATGCCCAATACGCCGTCGCAATCAAATCCACCGGCGTCACACCTTCCGGCGCCAGCCAATCCGCAAACGGAATCCCATAGTTTTTCTTCCACAAATAATCCGGATTCGCCTCATGGATCGCCGCTAGGTATTTCTTCATCCCATCCCAGTTCTGATCGACCACCCCGCGATCGCCCGTCTGAATCCACGACGTCCACGGAATCACCACGCCCGCATCGCTCCATCCCGTTCCATAACCAGGATTGATGTGATTGGTCCCCGGCGCATAAATCCCAAACATCGCCGTCCCCACCTGCGTCCCTCGCAAATCGCCGCTGAACTTCCGCGAAAACGCCGTCAGATCCATGTTGTAAGCCGCCGCGCGCCAAAACACCTGCGCATCCGCCGACCAACCCAATCGCTCATCGCGCTGCGGGCAATCCGTCGGCAACCCCACAAAATTCGACCGCTGCCCCCACAAAATATTGCTCCACAACTTGTTCAACATCTCGCTCTTCGTCTTCAACTCACTCGTGAACGGCGCGTCCGTATGAAACACAACCGCCTGCACATCTTCCGCGCGCGGCTTGCTCGCCACACCACTCACCTCCGCATACCGAAATCCGTGATACGTAAACGTCGGTTCGAACTCCTCTTCGCCCTTCCCCGCCAAAATAAAATGATCCGTCGCCTTCGCCGTCCTCAAATTCTCCACATACATCGTCCCGTCCGCGTTCAACACCTCCGCGAATCGCAACTTGACATCGCTCCCCGCCTTGCCCTTCACCCGCAATCGCACGACACCCGAAAAATTCTGCCCAAAATCAAATACATAAACTCCCGGCGTCGGCTCCGTCACCGTCTTCGCCGTCAGCGTCTTCTCCCTTCGAATCGGCTGAAAATATTGCCACTCAATCTTCAGCGGCTCACCCGCCTTCGCATCCACTGCGCCCAACACCGGCTCAATCACCTCCACCGGCTTCCATGCCCGATCCGCAAACCCCGCCGTATCCCACCCCTTCTGAATTTTTCGCGCGTCAACCGTCTCCCCGTCATAAATCTCCGCAAATCGAATCGCCGACGAATCCGCCTTCCAAGACCCATCGCTCACAATCTCATCCGCAGTCCCATCGAGATACTCGATCCGCATCTGCACCCGCACCGCCGGCGGCGTCGCCCCGTAATTATTCCCCTCCCCCAGCCATTGCAGCGGCGTCGAATACCACCCTGCCGCCAGCAGTGCCCCGATCGCATTTTTCCCCTGCTTCACCAAATCGCTCACGTCATATGCCTGATACACGACGTGCTCGCGAAAATCCGTCCACCCCGGCGCCAAAATCTGATCCCCCACCGCCTTACCGTTCACAAATAATTTGTACGCACCCAGCGCCGTCGCATACACCCGCGCCGCCGCGACCGGCTTCGCCACCTCAAAATTCCGCCGCAGCGCCTTCACCGTCCCCGTCGGCCACGGCCGCGACACCCCTGAGTCCTCAAAATTCTGCCCCTTCTCCACAAACGGAATCGCATCCTGCCAGCTCGAATCGTCAAACGCCGCCTGCTGCCACGGCCCCGAAGCATTCAGCGCGCCCTTCCATCCCGCATCTCCCGTCTTAAAAATCTCCGTCGTCCCATCGCCCTTCTCGACATACACCAGCGCATTCATCGGCGTCTGCCGAATATCCGGCGCTCGCTCTCCGTCGCTTCCGTATCGCACAACCTCCACCGCCAAAACATTCGCCCCGCACTTCACATCGCCACTCACATCGCGCACGTAGTACGTCTTCCACGGCAAATGCCCATACGCCGCCATCGGCCGCGTCTCCATCTCCTGCTTCCCGTTTAACCACGCTCCCGTCGAGTCCTGCCCCGTCGCATACAACACCGCCCGCTTCACCGCTCCATTCACCGAAAAATGAAATCGAAACGCATGACTCGTCGTCTTACTCTCCGGCGCTCCCGTACTCGCATTCGTAATCCACTTCGCGCCCGAGTCGCGCACCGCGCGCTCTTCCGCCTCCTGAAATCCAATCCACTTCGCCTTCCAATTCTGCTGCGAGACCAAACCCGTCTCCCACCACGTCGCATCGCTCGCCGGATACGCCTTCCCGTCGCGATCCCAAACCAACACGCGCCAGAAATATCGCTTGCTCGGCTGCATCGCCGGCCCGCCATACACGACGCCGATCGAATCGCTCGACTCCACCTTCCCGCTATCCCAAACATCGCCTTTGCCGCTCGCCAAATTCGCAGCCGACGACGCCACCTGCACCTCATACGCCGTCTGCTTCGCCCCATCCCGCGTGTCGCGCAGCTGCCACGACAAAACCGGCTTCTCCGCATCCATCCCCAGCGGCGTCACCAGCGACTCGCACTCCAACTTCTCCGGCTTCCCAACCTGCGCCATCGCCACCGAGCAAGCCAGCAACGCGCAAAATCCAACGCCAGCAAATCGCGCACTCGTCCGAACCCAGCTCGCCGCCATTCTCATCGCATCTCCTCGACTTCAAACTTCCGGCCATCCAAACTCTTCACCATAAAAATCTGATCAAACCCTTCTTCTTTCCGCATCGGCTCCAACCGCTTCAGCGCACCCGCAATCGCCGGAACCGGCACCTTTGCCTTCCCCACCCGCAAATTATTCCGCCGCATCGCGTCCTTCAAACTCGATTCCAGAAAATACCCGACCACGCGAAATCCCGCCTCATGGGCCGCCGCAATATACCGCGCCCGATCCGCCGCCTTCACATTCGTGTTGTCCACCACAAACGACCGCCGATCACGCAAGCACTCCTCAAAAACTTCCCGCTCACGCGCCCGCGTCTTCAATTCATCTAAATTAATCCGCGCATGTGTCCCAGAAAATCGATCCGCATAAAACGTGCTCTTCCCCGCCCCCTGAATCCCCACCAAAATCACCGCTGCCATCTGACTTTCCAGAGCCTTCTCGTTTGTAGCTCCATGACGGCTTTTGGGTGCCGCATCCTTTCGTTTTTTGAAAGGGTGCGGTTTTTGACTTTTCTTCAACCCCGTCGATCCAACTACACTTTCTTTTCTGGGTGCCGCAACCTCAGCTTTTAGAGGGTGCGGTTTTTGACTTTTCTGATTCTCTCGCGGTAATTTCCCCAACTTCGGCGGCCGCGTCCCATGCCGCACCGCCCCCATCACCGGCACATACGTCAGCTCCCTCTTCTCCGCCGCACACCGCAGCATCAATCCACCGCGACTCATATCCCCGCGCCCTACAAATTCCTGCGGAAACATCAGCCGCTCCCCAAAAATCTCCACCAGCGGCTCGACATACTTCGGCGTCGCCACACTCCCCAGCAACACAACCTCGCACTCCGCTCCCATGTGCTCGCACAACAACCGCGCATCGCGCTCAAGCGGCACTCGATACTCCGGTGCGCCATCCGCAATGTCCCCACTCGTAATCTCGAGCAATTCCGGCAACCGAAACAGTCGATCCGGCGAAACCAATCCGCCCGACGCGGTAATCACAACACTCCCCGGCAACCCACTCGGAGGCGCAGCATGCGCCCGCGCATACGCCAACTTCCCCCGAAAATAAAGCCCGCTAATGAAACTGAAAATCTCCCCGAGCGGCAGCCCCTCTTCCCGCAGCCGCACCGCCAGCGGAAACGCCGCCCCGTCCCGTAAAATCATCCGCCCGCGTGCCCCAGCGATATTCGCCGGCGACAACAAAAATATCCGTCGTCGTCTCCCGCTACCGCTTGGCTCCGCACTCCCAATCGGCGTACTCGGCCCCGGCGTGTGCCCCACCAATCGTATCGACTTCACCGTTTCCCCATCACGCCGGCCTTTGGGTGCCGCACCCTTACGCTTTTCAAGGGTGCGGTTTTTTCCGCCAATGCTTGGCACTACTGCGGGCGGTTCCCCAACTAAACCAACGTCACCGCCCCC
>DATAMU010000697.1:0-2278 GCA_036266605.1 Candidatus Acidiferrum sp.
CACGTCGAGGGCCAGTTCGACAAAGACGACAAGAAAACCAAGCGAACAGCACGCGCGATGATGCGTATGGTCGCCTCGATCAACAGCGGCAGCTTCGATGGCCAGCGTCAAGTGACCTGCTATTCGTGCCATAGAGGACGAAAAACGCCTTCATCCATGGAAGTCTCTGAAGCGGGAGCTTTACGAGGTACAGCCAACGCCACAACAGAAAAGCTGCCAACTGATTTGCCCGCGGTCAGCGAAATCATCGGGCGTTACGTCTCCGCATTAGGCGGCGTATCAGCGGTCGAAGCGATCTCCAGCCGGCACGAATCGGGAGTTTGGCAGGAGGGCAGCGAACGCGGTGAAGTCGAAATATTCGCGGACGGTCACGAGAAGTACGCGCTCGTTCGCCACTCAAAATCCGACACCAGATCCGCGATCTTGAACGGCGCGTCGGGCCAGATCGCGAGTCCCGGACGTACGCCGCTTGAGATGACGAAAGCAGAACGAGACTTCGCCACAATGGATGCCGATCTACAACGGCCGCTGCATCTTCGGAATGTTTTCCGCGATCTGAAGGAGGAGCATCCGGAGAAAATCGGAGATCACGAAGCTCTCGTCGTCGTGGGAGAACTCACAAACGATCGCTCGGTGAAATTCTATTTCGATCGCAATTCGGGATTGCTATTGAGAGAAGTGAGATTCGCAGACTCAACGCTCGGTCAAATCCCAACGCAGATCGACTATGAAGAGTATCGCGAATCGGACGGCGTGCAGATCCCCGCGAAGATCACTGTCACCGACACCCAAAACGTCTTCACCATGCATTTTAGTGATGTACGACAGAACGTCGCGATCGATCCCAAAGTGTTCACGTCCAATGGCGCACGACCGCAGCGATAACGTAGGTCCGCACCGAATCACATATACTGTGCGAGCGCATTAAAGGAGCGCATTTGCTTTGGACATTCGCGACGTAGCCCGGCGAGCCAGGGTCTCTACCGCGACCGTTTCGCGTACCGTCAACCAACTCGGAACGGTTGATGCGCAGTTGGCGAAGCGCGTCTGGAAAGCGATCGAAGAGCTCGGTTACTACCCGAACCGGCAAGCTCGCGCGCTGGTCTCAGGACGAAGCCGAGTGTTCGGATTGATCGTCTCGGAAATCACCAATCCATTTTTCCCGGAAATTGTTCAGACCTTCGAAACGCGCGCCGTCGAGCAGCGCTACGAAATCCTTCTCAGCTCAACGATCCACGATCCAAAGCGCATGGCGCTCGCCGTGCGCCGCATGATCGAAGCCCGCGTGGACGGCGTCGCAATCCTCACCTTTGGCATGGAAGAAGATCTTCTCCAGCATCTGCGCTTTCGCAATGTGCCCTTGGTATTCGTCGACGTCGGACCAAAGGCTCCTCGCGTAAGCAACATTCGCGTGGACTATGCCGAAGGCATTCGCCAAGCCGTCCAACATCTCGCCGCGCTGCGACACGAGCGAATCGGCTTTGTGACCGGCCCGCCGGAATTGCGCTCCGCGGTCGCGCGCAAAATCGCGTTCGAAAACTCCATGCGCGAAATCGGACTTGAAGTCCGTCCTGGCTTTGTCGTCGAAGGAAATCACAGACTCGAAGGCGGAAAGCTCGCGCTACAAAAATTGTGGACCGCGTCGGCGAAGCCGACGGCTCTCATCTGCTCGAATGACATGACCGCGATCGGCGTCATGCGCGAAGCGTTCGAACTCGGGATACAGGTCCCGGACCAGTTGTCTGTAATCGGTTTTGATGACATCCGAATGGCGGAGTTCATGACTCCTCCGCTCACAACGATTCAAATGTCCCAAAGCGACCTCGCCTCGCTGGCATTCACCGCATTGATGAAAGAGGTTGAACAGAAGAACGCTTCGGCAGAAGGGACGGAATACAGTCTCAAGACACGACTGGTCTTGCGCAAATCGACGACTTTCCCGCCATCGTCATCGAAGGGTGGACAAAAAAGTGCGCTCCGCTCCAGGCAGAAAAGATAGCCACGGTCCTAGTGCAAATCTTCACTGGCGCAAGCAGCGCCTGACGGCTCAGAAACTCGTTGCTCCAGGAATCTTTTCAACAGCCTCCAAAAATTTGTTCCGTTTCCAACGACGGTAAGCTATGTCATACTAGTTACACGCGCGATGCTGTTGGCGTCTCCGTCCCCCGGATAGCCGATACCTCGCATGATGGAGTGGATCGCGATTTCCTCAAGGGGGCCCCTCGTGACGGTACGAAGATTCCTTCTGCTGATGTTGGTAACTCTCTCGTTTTCAACG
>DATAMU010000698.1:0-1722 GCA_036266605.1 Candidatus Acidiferrum sp.
GTCACCCAGTTCGCCGTCATTCGCCAATCGTCGTTGTGGCCCGGCTTCGCCTTCCATTTGTGCAGATCGGCGTAAGTTACGCGCTTTCCGCTCAAGTGCCGCACGGTTTCGATCGCGGAGCGCCAGTACGTCGCTCGCACATCGATCAATACGCCGTCGATATCGAAAATCAAAATCTTCGGATGCAGCTTGAGTTTCGAACCTCGCGGTTTCGAACTGCGCGCAGACTTGCGCGACTTCTTCGCGGCATTTCGCTTCGTTTTTCTCTTGGTCATCTCGTAGGTAACGCGGTGGGTTTGTTTATCAACTATCGAGTTTCGCCGCACAAGCAACACACGTCAAGCGACCACCGCTTGACAAAGAACCACACTCACTATTTCCGCTGCTCCACCATCTCCACAGGCGCCGCCGTCCCGGCCCTCAATCGCCGCGCGATAAAATCCTCCAACACATCATCCAACTCCTGCGGACGAATCGGCTTCGTCAAATACCCATCCATCCCCCCCGCAATGCATTTTTCGCGATCGCCTTTCATCGCATGCGCCGTCAGCGCGATGATCGGCTGGTGCTTCCTCGTGATTTTTTCTTTCCCGCGAATCACCGCCGTGGCTTCGAGCCCGTCCATCTCCGGCATCTGCACGTCCATGAGCACGAGATCGAAGTCCTGATTGTGCATCACCGCGATCGCCTCGGCGCCATTCCCGACGACCGTGACGCGATGCCCGCGTTTCTCCAGCAGCCGAACCGCCAGCCGCTGATTCACCGCATTGTCCTCAGCAAGTAGCACGTGCAGCGCCGCCGCCGGATTACGCCCATCGTGCAGCGAATACCGCGTGATCAGCGGGATCGCTCCATTCTGCACGTGTGCCCCAAGAACTCGCGCGATCGCCTCACGCAACTCCGACTGCCGGATCGGCTTCAGCAAATACGCCGCGACTCCCAACTCTTGACATCGCGCCGCATCGCCGCGATGTCCCGCCGAAGTCAGCATCATGATCGTCGCCGTCGCCAGCTCCGGCCGCTTGCGAATCTGCTCGATCAATTTGAACCCGTCCATCTTCGGCATGTGCATGTCGGTCAGTACGAGCGAGAACGGTTGCCCCGCCGCACGCGCACCCGACAAGGCAGCCAACGCCTGCTGTCCCTCTTCCACCGACACTGAAATCATTTCCCACCGACTCAGCATCCCTTCCAAAATGCGTCGGTTCGTCTTGTTATCGTCTACAACCAACACGCGCGCTCCACGCAAAACTTCCGGCGACGCAATCGTTCCAACCTTGATCTCTTTCGCGTCGGTCAACCCCAGCCGCGCGGTAAAGTGAAACTGGCTCCCACGTCCGACCTCGCTCTCCACCCAGATCTTCCCGCCCATCATCTCGACCAGCCGCGTCGAGATCGTCAGGCCCAGCCCGGTTCCCCCGTATTTGCGCGTCGTCGAACTATCTGCCTGCGAAAACGGCGCAAAAATCAGCTCACGCTTTTCCTCGGGAATTCCCACTCCTGTATCTGACACCGTAAAGCGCACTACGCAATGCTTCGCGTCGGCCGACTCCTTCTGCACCCGTACCGCGATCTCCCCCGCCTCAGTGAACTTGATCGCATTCCCCACCAAATTGATCACCACCTGCCGCAAGCGCGTCGAATCACCGCACACAACCTCCGGCACTTCCGCCGCGACCTCGCACAACAGCTCCAATCCCTTTTCGTCCGCGCGCAACGCCA
>DATAMU010000699.1:0-3261 GCA_036266605.1 Candidatus Acidiferrum sp.
AGTCCTCACCGACGCCGAAATCGAAGCACTGTGCGAATGTTGACCCCGTTCTCAGTCGCGCCGTCATCTACTCCGTGTAGGGGCGCAGCACTGCTGCGCCCCATGTCCGCACGATCGATCCGGTTTGCTCTTCCTTTCACTCCCAAAATTTCTCCGCCTCATCCAAAAATGTCACATCTCCCATCCGGAACTCCTCGGTGAAACATCTCCTTCTTTGCGTTATCCTTTCGATCATGCCCGTTCGCACCGTCGGCGCGTCGCATCGCGCCGCTCACGCCAGTCAGGTCACGGAAAGCCCCGAAGTCCGCGCGGCCCTCAACTGGTTTTCGCGCAATCTCACTTGGATCAACGATCAGCAAATCCATATCACCGAAGTCCCCGCGCCTCCGTTTCAAGAAACCGCGCGCGGCGAAGCCGTCAAATCTTTGCTGGCCGAATGCGGCCTCGACGTCTCGATCGACAAAACCGGCAACGTCATCGGCGAACTCACTGGCGCTACCGACAAAGAAATCGTGATGCTCACCGCGCATCTCGACACCGTTTTTCCGCCGGCCACCGAAGTAAAGGTTCGCCGCGACGGTATTCGCTTGAGCGCGCCTGGAATTTCCGACAACGGCACAGGCCTCGCCGGCCTCATCGCTGTCGCGCGCGCGATTCACGAAGCGCAAATCAAGCCGCGCCGCACCATCCTCTTCGTCGCCGACGTCGGCGAAGAAGGCGAAGGCAATCTTCGCGGCATGCGCGCGCTCGTCGATACATATCACGCAAAATTGAAAGCCGTCGTCGTGCTCGATGGCTCTGGCACGGATCACGTCACCACCAAAGCGCTCGCCTCCCGCCGCCTCGAAGTGCAAATCAACGGCCCGGGCGGCCACAGCTGGTCCGATTTCGGCATGCCCAACCCCATCAACGCGCTCGTTCGCGGCTCGATTCGCTTCATCAATACAAAAGTTCCGGCGAGCCCGCGCACGACCTTCAATCTCGGCCAGATCGAAGGCGGCACTTCCGTCAATTCGATCCCCTACGAAGCGAAATTGAAAGTCGATATTCGCTCTGAAAGCGAAGACGAACTCGTCAAGCTCGAATCCGCTCTGCGCGAATCCATCGCCGCTGGCGCGCGAGACGAAATGGAATCATCGCGCGATCGCTCGAAAGGGAAGCTCGAGTGGAAGATCGACGTCCTTGGCACGCGCCCGGGTGGTGAACTCGCGCCGAACTCGCAACTTTTCGCCGCTCTGCGCGCCGCCGACGACTATGTCGGCAATCAATCGCGCGTCGAACGCTCCTCCACCGATGCGAACATCCCGCTCGCCGCTGGAATCGAGGCGATTTCCATCGGCGCAGGCGGCACCGGCGGCGGCGCTCATTCGCTGCAAGAGTGGTACGAGCCCACCGGCCGCGAAATGGGACTCAAACGCGCCCTCCTCACTCTGATCGGCGTTTCCGGACTCGCGGAGGAAAAATCAAAATGAGCCAAGAGACGTCACCCGCTCCGTCTCACGGATTTTTCCGCAGCGTCAAATCCATTTTCACAATCAGCAATCGCTGCGTAGCAGCTCTCGCCACAATTTTTTTCGCAGTTTCGTTCGCATCCGCACAGGCTCCTCCGCCGCCACCTCACGCCACGATTTATCTTCACGGTCGCATCTACACCAACGACCCCGCGCATCCATGGGCATCCGCCATGGCCGTTCGCGAAGGGAAAATCGTCTGCATTGGTGGCATCGAGCAAATCATGCTCGAGTGCGGCACCAGCGAAGACGTCGAAACAATCCAGCTCAAGAATCAATTCGTCATGCCTGGGTTCAACGACGCTCACGTACACATGGGCAGCGCCGGTGCGGACTTGCTTGCCGTTCGCTTGAATGGCCTCACGAGCGTCGAAGAATTGCAGAAGAGTGTTGCTGCGGCCGTTGCAGCCCATAAAGAAGGCGACTGGATCACCGGTGCCGGCTGGGACCACACGCTCTGGCCCGACAAAAAATTTCCGACGCGCCAGCAGCTCGACGCCGTCAGCCCGAAGAATCCCGTACTTCTGGTTCACATCTCTGGACACGTCGCCGTCGCAAACTCACTCGCGCTTGAACAAGCCGGCGTGAAAAAAGAAACGCCCAATCCCAAGGGCGGCGAATTCGAACATGACGCCAATGGCGAACTCACCGGAATGTTGCTCGAAGGCTCTGCGATCGGCCTCGTCCAGCAATACGTTCCTGAGACGAGCGCCGCCGATCGCCGCCGCGGCATCGAACTCGTCCTCGCCGATCTCGCCAAAAATGGCGTCACCTCGGTCCAGGACAATTCCGAGTGGGAAGATTTTCTCGTCTATCGCGCACTGAAAGACGAAGGGAAGCTCACCGCGCGCATCACCGAGTGGCTCCATTTCGCCAACGCGCTTGAAGATCTGCAAAACATGCGCAGCGAAGGCGGCACCACCGATCCGATGCTGAAAACGGGCGCGCTCAAAATGGTCACCGACGGCGCGCTCGGCTCACGCACCGCCGCAATGGCCGCGCCATATTCCGACGATCCATCCACCAGCGGCATCATGACCATCGATCCCGCCAAACTAAAACAAATGGCGATCGACCGCGACAAAGCCGGCTTTCAGCTCGCATTCCACGCCATCGGCGACCGCGCCAACACCATCGCGCTCGACACCTTCGAAGCCGTCGCCAAAGCCAACGGCAAGCGTGACCGCCGCGATCGCGTCGAGCACGCTCAAATCGTCGCACCTACCGACTTCGCTCGGTTCGCGGAGCTCAACGTCATCGCCTCCATGCAGCCTTCGCACCAGACTACCGACATGCGCTGGGCAGAATCGCGCGTCGGCCCCGATCGCATCAAAGGCGCCTACGCATGGAACACGATGCTGAAAAACAAAGTGCATCTCGCATTCGGCACCGATTACGACGTCGAGCCCATCAATCCGATGCGCGGCCTTTACGCCTGCGTCACGCGCGAACTCCCCGACGGTGGCCCCGCCGGCGGCTGGCAGCCGCAAGAGAAAATCTCGCTCGACGACTGCATTCGCGCCTACACCATCGGCTCGGCCTACGCTCAATTCGAAGAAGGAAAAAAAGGCACGCTCATCAACGGTCAATACGCCGACTTCATCATCCTAAGCGCCGACATCACCAAAATCCCGCCAAGCGAATACACCAAAATCAAAGTCCTCCGCACCGTCGTCGGCGGCCGCACCGTCTACCAGTCTCAGTGATCCATGCACGTGTAGGGGCGCAGCACGCTGCGCCCCATCTCGGC
>DATAMU010000700.1:0-8879 GCA_036266605.1 Candidatus Acidiferrum sp.
AACGACGCCCAGCGCCGCGCCATTACTCACGGCAACGGTCCGCTCCTCGTCATCGCCGGCGCCGGCACCGGCAAAACTCGCGTCATCACCGAACGCATCCGCCATCTTCTCGATTCCGACGCAACTCTCGGCGGCGAAAACATCCTCGCCCTCACCTACACGAAAAAGGCCGCCGGCGAAATGAAGTCCCGCATCGTCAAAACCTGCGGCGAACGCGGCCGCGACGTAAAGATCTTCACCTTCCACGCCTTCTGCGAAGAAATCCTCAAAGAAAACGGCGCCAAATACGCCATTCTCGAAGACGTCGATCACTGGATTCTCCTCCGCCGCAACATGGCGCGCCTCAAACTCGAAAAATTCCGCCGCCTCGCGGAGCCCGGCCAATTCCTCGGCGACTTCCTCAAGTTTTTCTCGCGCTGCCAGGACGAGCTCGTCTCCAGCGACGATTTCCAGGCCTACGCCGACGAGCTCGAAGCCGATCTCCTCATCGATAGAAAGCTCGTGGACGACGACACCTTCGCCGAACGCGTAGAAAACGTCGCCCTCCAAAAAGAAATCGCCCGCGCCTACAAAGTCAGCGAAGAAATCCTCCGCGAAAAAAATTTCTATTCCTTCGGCGCTCTCATCACCCGCACCATCGAACTGGTCCGCACCGACGCCGCCGTCCGCGAGAAACTCCAGCAGCGCTTCAAACACATCCTCGTCGACGAATTTCAGGACACCAACATCGCCCAGCTCGAACTACTCCACCTTCTCGCCGCCGAGCCGCGCAACATCGTCGCCGTCGGCGACAACGATCAAGCCATCTACCGTTTCCGCGGCGCCTCGTTCGGCAGCTTCAAACTCTTTCTCGAACGCTTTGCCGGATGGAAAACCGGCCGCGACTCCACGAAATATCGCGTCACCCTCACCGAAAATTACCGCTCCACTCCCAACATCCTCCGCGTTGCCACCCAAGTCATCGCTCAAAACGAAGTCAGCTCCGACTTCCCTAACAAAGTTCTCTCGCCTACGCACCCCGAAGGCGAGCGCATCCGCATCGCCGAACTCAGCAACGAAGATGAAGAAGCCACCTGGGTCGCCGCCGAACTCGAACGCCTCCATCGCGCTGGAACTCCGTGGCGCGATTTCGCCATCCTCTATCGCCAGCACAATCACCGCGACCGCCTCGCCAAAGAGCTCGCCGACCGCAAGATCCCCTTCGTCATCTCGCGCCTCTCGATCCTCGAGCATCCGCTCGTCCGCGACGTCCTCGCCTACCTCCGCCTCATCAACAAAACTTTCGACGATATCGCCGCCGCCCGCGTCCTCGCCGCTCCCGCGTGGCATCTCGAGCCCGTCGATCTCGTCCGCCTCGCCGAGCGCACGCGCAAAAAGCGCACCTCTATATACGACGTCCTGCAATCTCCGCAATCCGACTTACCCTTCGACCCTTCGCCAAAAGCCCTCGCCGACCTCCTCGAATTCATCGCCACCCAGCGCAAAAATCTAAAACGCCGCCCCGCCATCGACGTCCTTCGCGGCCTCATCGACTGGCTCGAAATCCCACATCTCGTCAGCCCACCCGCGCGCCGCTACGTCACACAGCTCGTCGAATTCCTCAAAACGTGGGAGCCCAAAAGCGAAACAAAATCCCTCCCCGAATTCCTCGAATACCTCGACTATTTCGAACAGTCCGGCCTCGGCCAGATTTGTCTCGACGACGAAGCCCCCGGCGATGCCGTCCAACTCATGACCGTTCACGGCGCCAAAGGCCTCGAATTCCCGCACGTCTTCCTGCTCCGCATCAATTACGGATGCTTCCCCGCAAAAGAGCGCTCCCCGCTCTTCGAATTTCCAATCAAATTGATGAAAGAAGATTTACCGGCAGGCAGCTTCCACATCCAGGAAGAGCGCCGCCTTTTCTACGTCGCGCTCACCCGCGCCGAACGCAAACTCACCATCACCACGCTCACCGAGAAGAAAGGCAAAGTCCCCACCTTCATCGAAGACATCCTGATGGATCAGACGGTTCGAAAGCGCGACGTCTTACAAATTTCGCCAAAAGTAAAAGTGCGCGACGGAAGCGCCAGTGACGAGGCAGAAAAAAACGCCACGACTCTCTTCCCTTCGCAATCCTCTCGTCCACGCATTTATTCGCAGATCGCCGATTGGGCCGAAACTTATCATCCGCCCACTCCCGAGCCGCTCAAACTCAGCGCCTCCGCCGTCGATTCCTACCGCAAGTGCCCACAACTCTTCCTCTTCAGCCGCCTCTGGTCGCTCAAGGAAGGCCCCGCCGCCACACTCAGCTTCGGCGCCGTCATGCACACCACGGTCCGCCGCTTCATCGACCAATACCGCAAAGGCGTGAAGCTCCCCTTCGAAGAAGTCGCGCGCGTCTTCGAAACCGAATGGACCTCGGCCGGTTACGAGGACGAATACCAGGAGTCTGAATACAAGAAAGACGGAATCGAGCAGCTCCGCACCTTCCACGCCGAGTTTCTCGCCAATCCGCCCGAAGTCCTCGAACAGGAAAAAGCGTTCGAACTTCCGCTCGAAAACAACGTCATCATCAACGGCCGCATCGACCAGATAAACTCTCTTGGCAAGAAGGACGTTGAGATCATCGACTACAAGACCGGCAAGTCCCGCAAAGAAGCCGACGCCCGCCGCGATCTCCAGCTCAGCATCTACGCCATCGCCGCCAAAGAAATTCTCGAACTAAATCCCGTCCGCCTCGCCTTTCACTACCTGCAAAACAATCAAGTCCAATCCACCACGCGCACCGACAAACAACTCGACGAAGCTCAAAAAGTTGTGCAAGAAGCCGCCGCCGACATCCGCGCCGAACAATTCGCCCCCAAACGCGGCTTCGCCTGCCGCGGCTGCGCCTACAAACCCATCTGCCCCGCCTACGAAGAATCCCTCGGCACCTGATTTTCATAGCGATGAAGCTGCTTTTGGGTGCAGCACCCTTAGCAAAATGTGTGCGCGCTACGACGGCCGTTGGGTGCCGCACCCTTGTGGTTTCCAAGGGTGCGGGTTTAGATTCAGAATCGCCCATCTCACCACGACAACTCCGAACATCCGAGTGCGTACCGCAAAAAACTCCTATCAATCGGTCATCGCCTCACGAATAATCTTGACTCTCGCTCTCACCACCCGTATACAAACAAGCGAAGAGGCGACTGCGTTAGCGTAGTCGCTTGAGAAAATGTGCAGGAGCCCGGCATGGCAAAAAAAGCAACAAAGAAAACAGCAAAGCCCACCAAGAAAAAGGGCAAGTAGGCATCTTCAAAAAAGAAGGGCGCCGCAAATCGCAGCGCCCTTCGTCCTTTCATTCTTCTTCTCTTCTGAACTCCGCGTTCTCCGCGTCCTCTGTGGTGAATCCCTCTTCTCTGCGAAACTCCGCGCCCTCTGCGTCTCTGCGTTGTCTTTTTCTTCTCTTCGCTGTCTTCTACGGCTTCTGTCCCCTCGGCACCATATCCGCGTAATACCCATCGCGCGTCTTGATATCGAGCCCTTCCCGTTTCACACGCACTTCGATCGTGTGATAGTCCACATTGCGATCCGTCCCCCGCGGGATGTACGCCAGCGTGTACTGGTTCCGCGCCTGTTCCGTCAGCCGCGAATAAAACCCCTCGAAACTCCGCTCATCCGTCGCGTAGTAAATCTCGCCGCCCGTATGATTCGCGTACCGAATCAACGGCGACCTCTCCTTATCCACCGGCGAAATCTTCCGCTCCAGGAACGCGGTCGGTACTGCGATGCTATACACAGAAATATTGTCCGCGAGCAGCGCCTTGATCGCTTCTTCGGTGGTTACTTTGTTAAACTTCCGCCCACCGTTCACACCATCCGAAATCAGCAAGATCACCCGCCGCCGATTCCGTGGCCTATCATGCAAAAGCTGCGCCGCTGCGAACACCGCATCGTCCAGCGCCTTCGTCGGCTGCCCCTTGATCACGCGCAAGCCTTTGTCGATCGCCGCATCGCTCGTCGCCGAGTGGTTGTTGATCGACGGCCCGTCGAACGCAGGACTCGGCGGCGCAATATCCGCCTGTGTATCCAGGCTCGTCCGCTTCAATTCCGTCGAGAGCTTGTCTTGATCGCTCGTCCACCCCTTGCCCGGATGAAAAAACTGATCGAAGCGGCAGATGAACGCTTCGTCGTCGGTCGCCAGTCCGCCTAAAATCGCCATCAGGCTCGACTGCACCTTCGTCGCATCTTTGTCCTTCAAATCGTTGTCGATCAAAACCACCATCGACAGCGGAAACGCCTCCGCGGTGAACATGTCGACATGCTGCTCGACGTTGTCTTCGAACACGCGGAACTCATCGCGCTTCAGATCTGGGACTAGCTCACCTGATTTGTCCTTCACCGTCACCGGCAAAATCACCAGGTTCGAATTCACCGTAATGCGCGCTTGAACGTCGCTCTGCCGCGGCGGATTTTCCCCCGGACGGTTCGCCGGCGTTTGAGCGGGCGGTGTCTGCGTTGGCGTTTGGGTCGGAGCTGGCTGCGTTTGCGTGTCCGGTGTCGGCTTCGGCGGCTTCACTGGATTCTGCGCCGCGACATACGGCAATGGAGCGAGCAGCAACACGGCAATGGCTCCAAACGCGGTTTTTCGTAGACTTTTCATCATCATCAGGCCAAACTTTCCTCGGTTTCAGCTAGCTCTGGCGGGTTTTTGAGCCGCGCATCCCCGCGCCATATCGCGGCATCATACGGGGCGGAACCATCCCAGCCGCGAAACGTTCGTGCCGGGCATCTTTGCTCAAGGAAATTATACATGCGTTCTGTGAAGAAGCTGCCGCCGGCGACTCTCGCTTTGGCTTTCGTTGCCGTCGTCGGCGCCGTTTTTGTGCTCGCCTCCGCACGCGCCGCAAACACTGCGCGCTCCCCCCAAACGCCCGCCACAACTCCAGATTCACAAGCGCAAGGCCCGGTCATCAAGAGCCAGGTGAACCTGGTCAACATCTTCGCCACCGTCCGCGACCACAGCAAACGCATTGTCACCGATCTCAAGCAGCAGGACTTCAAGATTCAGGAAGATGGCCAGGATCAACAGATCGCCTTCTTCTCCAGGGAAGTGACGCTTCCAATCACGCTCGCGTTGCTTCTCGATACGTCGGGCTCCGAACAATTTATGCTCGGAGCGATTCAGGACATGGGTGGGCAGTTTCTCGGTCGCGTGCTGCGCAAGGGAGACGAAGCGCTGATCATGTCGTTTGATACCGACGTCGATCTACTCGCCGATTGGACCGACGATCGCGGCTTGCTCGACCGCGCCATTCGCAAGACGCGCATCAACGCGCCGAGTGGCGGCGGGATGATCAATCCCGGCCCGGTCGGCGGCAATGTAACCGGCACGGCGTTTTACGATGCGATTTATCTCGCCTGCAACGAAAAGCTCTCGAGCGAAGCCGGTCGCAAAGCAATTGTCGTCGTCACCGACGCGCAGGATGAAGGCAGCAAAGTTCGCAAGGAAGAAGCGATCGAAGCGGCGCAACGCACCGACACCGTCATCCACATTTTGCTCGTCGCCGATTCACGCTTCGGCGGCAACGGCGGCGTCGCAAAACAAATCACCGAGGAAACGGGCGGGCGGCTGATCTCCGCCAACAACGAAAAGCATCTGCAGGAAGCCTTCGACCAAATCTCCGAAGAGCTCCGCAGCCAGTACACCCTCGGCTACTACCCGACCAACACCGCGCGCGACGGCAAATTCCGTAAAATCAAAGTCGACGTCAACAACCACGACGACAAAGTCCTCGCCCGCAAAGGCTACTACGCCCCCAAGGGCTAGCCACTCCAGCAACTCGCGGATTTTGGTGCCGCACCCTTTAGGTTTTAAAGGGTGCGGATTTAGATCCGACTTCATCCATTCCAAAACATTGGCCGCAGTTTTTTGCTGGCGCGCCAACTCGAAAAACTCAACGATGAACGCGGTTCGTCAATCTGCACGTCACGTCAAATCGGCGCCTTCACGTTCCCATACTCATACCGCGTCGAGACCTGCTGCTTTGTCCCATCCCCTGTGTCCAACACAAGCTCTTCCTTCAAAATCACGCCGCGACTCTTCGACACCCAAATCTTCCCATCCGACTTCGTCTCGTCGTTCTCGGTGTGCTCCGTGTAGACCGTCGCTGCCTCGCCGTTGACCGTATCGTTCCCGGTTTGCTTGCACGAAAGCACCTTCGCGTCCTTGATGTTCTCTTCCTCTTGCGCTTTCGTTGCCGCGACATTCATCGGGCTCTTGCGCCACGCTCCTTTGATTTGCACATACCGTTCGCCATTGATCGTAATCAACTCGCCCGTTGCCCTCTTGCCGTCCCCACCGGGATGATCCGTATACATGTGATTCGGTGTGTCGAGCGTCTTGTAATTCGCAGCCAAAACCGGCTTGCAAGCCGGATCAACTTGCGAAACCGCAAACGCCCGCATCACAACAGCATTGCGAGTCCTCGCAGCAGCCGCCGCCGAAGACACACCAGCACCCGCCAAACCAATCAAGAGCAACGCCGCAGAAACCCGCTTTAGCTCAGTCATGTAAGGACTCCTCCGTGGGAAATGCTGGGCACGAGTATAGCTGGACAGGAGCGTCACATTCGTCCTCAAACTCATTTCAGTGCGTAACGGTCGGCGAGCGGGAAAATATCGTAGGGGCTGCGGATTTGGAATGTGAAGGCTTCGGCGCGCGTGACGCCGGCTTCGACGCCGCGGAAACGCGCGACTTCATCCTGCAAGGCGTAGTAGCGATCGGGCGTTTGGCTGGCGTGGGCGTAACACGCAGCTTTTTTTAGCGGCTCGGTTTCGGTGATGTCCACGTAGCGATTCGGCGAAAATTGCAGAGTGTCTTCGCCATCCGAAACTTCGTAGTAGTACAGCGCGAATTTGTTTTTGGATTTGTTCCAGGCGTCATAAGCCAAATTTGTGATGGCGCGATGATCGGCGTGATTGTCGATCGGCCACTGCGTAATCACCGCGTCTGGCTTTTCGACTTCGATTTTCTTCGCGAAATCCTCGTAGTGCGCGTTATCGACAATCGCGTGGCCGTTCTGTTGTCCCGCGTATACCGGACGCGCGTTCAGCAATTCGCACGCCTTCTTCGCTTCCGCAACGCGTGCTTCCGATGAAGTCGGCGGCCATCCTCCATCGTTTAAATAAAGGAGCGCAACGTCGTGCCCCATCTGCGTCAGCCGTGCAATCGTCCCGCCGCAGCCATACTCCGGATCGCCCGGATGTCCGCCGCAAACAACAACTTTGATTTTCCGCCCCAGCTTCGTCGAATCCTGAGGCGCGCCGACATTCTCCGCACTCGCAGCGTTCGCCGCAGTCGTGCCGCCGAGCAACGCTCCGCCAGCCAACGCCCCGCCAGCCGTCAGAAAATCTCGTCTCGAATTTTTCGTCATGTGGCCCTCCAAAATCGCCGCGACAGTGTAGCTGGGTTTGGTAGCGCCGGCACCCTTGCCGGCGGTTTTTCTTTCGGTTCCACTGATTCACGACTCGCGGTTCTTTCCTCAATCCCCATCCCGTCGTCCCCGAAAAACCTCGGTGTACTCCGCAGCATCTTCGTACTACGATTGCTTCGTCGCTGCTCGCTCCCCGGTCTTGATGTGCGGCGACGCGTCCTGGCTCGATCGAAGTGCTGTGCCATTCGCCCTAATGAGGTGCATCGATGTCTTGCCCGCACTCCCGCCGTCAATTTCTGAAGACCACTTCGCTTGCCGCAGGCGCCGTTGCGCTGGGTTCCGCGCTGCCGCTCAAGGGTTCGTCGAAAGACGCTGCGACGGAATGGATGACGCTCGGAAAATCGAACGTCAAAGTGACGCGGCTCGCGTTCGGCACGGGCAGCTTCAGCGGCAAAGTGCAGCGCGATCTCGGCCAGGAAGAATTCACCAAGTTGGTTCGCTATGCCTACGATCGCGGCATTCGCTTCTACGAAACGGCCGAGTCGTACGGTGACATGCACCGGATGCTTGGCGTCGCGCTCAAAGGAATCCCGCGCGACAGCTATCGGCTGATGTCGAAGGTGACGACGCATGACGGCGTTGACCCGCAGCAAAAATTCGATGAGCTGCGCAAGCTGGCGAACACCGAATATTTCGACATCATGCTGCTCCACTGGCAGCACACTGGAACATGGCCGCAAGACACGGTGCGCTGGCAGGACGGAATCATGGAAGCACAACATCGCCAGGCGATCGTCAGTCATGGCGCTTCGATGCACGGTTTGCCTGCGTTGCGGCAGGCGCCAACGTTCAAGTGGCTCGACGTGGCGATGATTCGCATGAATCACAAAGGCGCCAGCATGGACGCCGAAGATTTCGCTACCACCGGACTTGGCAATGTGCCTGAAGTCGTGACGCACGTGAAAGAAATCAAGAAAAACAACACGGGCATCATCAGCATGAAGCTGATCGGCGAAGGCACGTTTGGCCACGAAGATCGCAAAGAGGCGATGAAATTTGCGTTTCGCCACGCCGGCGTCGACACCGTCACAGTGGGCTACAAGAACACTGCCGAGATCGACGAAGCCATCGAGAATCTCAACGTGGCATTCGTCTAAGCTTCACGCGGTGTGTTGAGCCGGTTTTTCTTCTTCCTTTATTTTATTTTGACCCTCTCAATTTCTCTCCGTTCTTGATTTCGCTTCGGCGATTTATTTGCCGAGCTTGTCCACGAAAAATTTGGACATGTGATGCAGGGCGTCGGTGGTTTCGGGTAAGTCGTAGTGGTACCAGAAGGCGTGCGGCAGGGCTTCGTATACGAGGAGTTGCGAATCGACGCCGGCGTTCAGCAGAGCAAGATGAAACATCGAAGTGTCGCTGAGCAAAATGTCGCGCGTGCTGGTGATGCACAGGCTCGGCGGCCAGCCTTTTAGATCGGCGAAA
>DATAMU010000701.1:0-3765 GCA_036266605.1 Candidatus Acidiferrum sp.
CTTCAGCTCGTCCGCAAACCGCTTCCGCGCCCGCCGGTCACCGCCGATTTCCAGGCTCCTCCGGAAGTAAAACAAATCCTCAAGAAATCCTGCTACGGCTGCCACTCCAACGAAACCAAACTCGCTTGGTTCGATCTCCCAGTTCCCGCTTACTGGATCGTCCGCGATCATGTTCTTGAAGCGAGAGCGCGCATCAATTTCTCGGAAATCGGCAAACTCCCGCTCGCGCAACAAAAAGGCGCGCTCTACGAAGGTGTGATGCAGGTTTCACGGGGCGCCATGCCAATTCCCGCGTATGTCGCCTTCCATCCCGAGGCTAAAGTGTCGGAGCAAGACCTCACCGTCCTAAAAAATTATCTCTCCTCGATTTCTCCCGCCCCGCCCACCACGTCGGACGATACCGGCGCAGAGCAATACCAAAAATGGCTCGCCACCGGCAACGAACTTTCCAAGCCTGCCGCAGCGCCGAACGGCATCGCATTTCCGTCCGATTACAAGAACTGGAAACCGATCAGCAGCACCGACCGCTTCGACAACAACACCATTCGTCAGATCCTTGCCAACGACGTCGCCATCAAAGCCATCGCCGAAAACCAGATCAACCCATGGCCCGATGGCGCGACCTTCGCAAAAATCGCTTGGCTCGCACAAACCGGTTCCGACGGCGTGATTCGACCCGGCCCATTTTTCCAAGTCGAATTTATGATTCGCGACAAACAGAAATACGCCAACACGCTCGGCTGGGGCTGGGCCCGCTGGCGTGGCGCCGAGCTCAAGCCCTACGGCAAAGACGCAAATTTCGTAGACGAATGCGTCGGTTGCCACCGGCCGCTCAGCGACACCAACTACGTCTTCACTGAGCCGATCCGAGGCCAGCAATGACGCGGCCAACGAGTATGAAGCCCGCTAAGATGCGAAGTCGGCTGACGCAATCATCAGCGGTGCTCGCGCTTCTCTCGTATGCTTTGATTTCCGGATGTTCTAGTGGCAGTCGCGTTGCACCGCTCGTTGCCACCGTGAACGAAAGCGCCTCGCTCTCCGCCGCGTCAGCGAGCGCACTTCCAGCGAATCCGCTGAGGTGGAGCATCATCACTTCTTCCATCGATCCGAAGAACTCCACGATGTCCACGCTTTACGGCAACGACATCGCCTTTCAACACGCGCGCGCAAACTCCAAACACGACTACCCGCCCGGCTCACACATCGCGCTCGTGACGTGGACGCGCCGTGACGATCCTCGCTACTTCGGTGCGAGAATTCCCGATCAGATCAAGTCGATCGAATTTGTTTTCGTCACCGAACTGCCCGGCGAAACGAAATTCAGACACGAAAAGTTTGAAGGGAACCCGCTCGCGAAAACCCAGTCCGACGAATCCGCGACGCCGTCGCCGGATGCCGCCGCGCTGCTCAATCTGCGTGCCGCCGTCCTCCCTTGATGCTCGCTCGCACTTGCTAAACCTTGGTCTCCCGCTATTCAACGCGTCACAGCCCACCGCCCTAACGCGACATCTCCTCAACGATCTCGTTGTACCATCTCCGTCGAACCTCGATCCCCACGGAGCCTGTAACTTAATGTCCGACGCATCCCCGCTCGAACATCCTATCCCGGCCCCTTCCTCACCCGCGCAGGCGGCCGCTCCCACTGCGACCGGCCGCCGCTACTTGATACTCTTCATCTTCCTGCTCGCCAGCCTCATCCTCTATCCCTTCGCCGACAACAGCTCGGCCGGATACTACATGCTCCGTGTCATCGGCAGCGCAGTCATCCTTCTCAGTGTCTACGCTGTCGGCTACCGTCGCTCTCTTCTGGTATTTGCCGCCCTGCTCGCTGTTCCCGCAATTGCACAACACATCTGGCTGCTCAAAGCCAATCCCGGCGCACTTGCCATCACAAGCATTGTCCTCAGCTTTTGCTTCAATGTATTTGTAATTTGCGTGATTCTGCGCCGCATCTTTTCGCGCGATCACTCCAATTCCGAAACCATTTTTGGCGCGCTCTCGATCTATCTGCTCGTCGGATTCGGATTCGCGAGCATTTTTCATCTCGTGTCCGTGATACACCCCGGCGCTTTTTATTTCGATCCTCACGCCAACTTCCACACCGTCCCCGACCGCCTCGACTTCATCTATTACAGCTTCGGCACGCTGACGTCCCTCGGCGCTCCGGGCATAACGCCCGTTTCCGCGTACGCCCGCTCTTTCACGATCGTCGAGGCCATCCTCGGAGTCCTCTTCCTCGCCGTACTCGTCTCCCGTCTGATGGACGCCTACCGCCCCGGCCCCAGCCTCTGGCACCGCGATTCGCACCACCACTAGTTTCGATTCCAGGTTTCGCCAAAGCGTCGCTCTTGAGGGGGACACTCCGTATGTTTTCGGAGTGTGGAAGTATTTGAAAATGGGTTGGCCTATGCCTCTGCCGCCCGCATTTGCGCGACACAAGCGAGTTATATCAGCGCCGCGCGGAGGAAAAACGAATGCAGCAGTCTCAGCTGAAAACTGTGATTTGAGGGGAGCGATCAGGAAAGGAAAAGAGGGGGGACAGGTGCCTCGTTCGGTGAGGATACAGGCACCTGCCCGTCAGCGAGGGTCGGTCTCGCCATGAACGATTCTTGTGAATGCAGCGTAAACCTGGCGCTATTAGGCGCCAATCAGGTGATTCCCTTAGAAACCCCTAAGGTGTTCCTGCAGAGCGCCTTAGCCCTCGCCGTCGACCAGTGAGCCGCCGATGTGGTGCTTAGGCCATATAAACCTAATAGAATGAGCAGCTAAGGAGGTGCATGGGCGGAAGCTGTTGAGCTGGATACGTGACCGCCGCCGAAACAAATCCACAGGCTCCACGGGATTAACTCGGTGGAAACAGTTGGCTAAATGACCGGAAGTTCGCGACCGCGACCCGTCGTTGTGGCACGATTCGCCGAGCGATCCAAGCTCTCGTGCAGATTCATGAGCGTCAGAAAGGTCGTTAGAATCCGCTTTTTATATTCGTCAGAGAGTCGCAGGCGACCGTAGGCGACGACAGTGAGTTTGTTCGCCGTTGCCCGCACCCAGTCGGCAATTTCGGCCTGGCGCGGCGGTGTGGTTTTGCCCACCGCGATCTCGCGGCGGAGCTCGGAACAGTCGTGCTCGACTGTACTGAGGAAGTGCTGGACACAAAGGACTTCGGATTCAAGCTCTCGCGGAACTGGAAGTTGGCACCAGCACAGGCTGGTTGTAGCGGAAACTGTGGCAGACATACCGACCCTCTCCAGTGCCAGTAAGCAATGGCCGTACCAAAGTACAGGGCGAACGAAAGGCGCAGCCTTACCGCGAGGAAGCAGATTTCGCCGGGTATTGCCCGTTTTTGACGGGGTTACGCCCGCAAACATGTCACCTCGCGGCCACACCCGTCACCATTCGGAGCTCTCCATGGGAAAAGAAGTTCCAGTGATCGAGCCGCTCGGCTCACTTCGTCTTGGCTAGTTTCGAATTCGATTTCGCCTCTGCCCTGGCTACTGCAGACGGAATTGCGACTTTTGCGGGTGCTCTGCCCGAGCCGGCGGCGGTGCCGATGTCCACGACGGGATGCGCCTTCATATCCTGGCCCCAAATCAGGAGGCCACCCGTGAAGGCGTTTTCGTTGCTGCCGATGACGCAGCCGGGCGGGCAATCCTTAAGCTTCTTCACGTTGCCACCGCCGAGGACCACGTAGTCGGCGCCGAGAGACACCTTCAATGCCGCGGTGACTTCATTTACGTGTTTGCGCCAGCGTTTCTTGCCCAGGCGTTT
>DATAMU010000702.1:0-1505 GCA_036266605.1 Candidatus Acidiferrum sp.
TCACGTCGTCAGCATGGACGCCGTGCAGCCCGACTTCGAGATCATCAAAAAGGAACACAAAACCGAAACGCAGGATCTCGAACAGCTCGAGAACGAGCAGATCAAGGACTCGCTCACGACGCTGATGCTAACCGTAGCGCAGAAGGGCTACGGCAAGCGCACGCCGCTTGCGGAATATCGCATCACTTCACGCGGCGGCAAGGGCGTCGTCAATATGAAGACGACGGATCGCAACGGCTCGGTGATCAGCACGCTGCAAGTCACGGAAGAGTCCGACGTAATGATCATCACGCACAACGGCAAAGTTATTCGCGTGCACGCCAGCGAAATTCGCGAGGCGGGACGCTCGACGCAGGGCGTTCGATTGCTGCGGCTGGATGATGACGATTCGGTTGCTGCTGCGGCCGTGCTCCAAGAAGAGAGCGAGGAAGAGAAGAAGTAGGCACGCGGCCGGGCTCGCGTTTGTTCGGCGCCGCGACTCGCGACAATTCGTTCATCAACTTGCACTTACGACTCGCCTCCGCGCAGCTTTGCTCGGAGGCGAGTTCCATTTTGGGACGGTGTGGGGTATACCCCGGTCTTTTTTCAAAGAGTGGGGAAGCCTTTGCGAATGAGCAGCTTGCAGAATCTTCCAAAAATAGGAGTGAATAAGCCGCCTGCTTTGTTGGGCTTAGGGCTACCCATATTCCGAAAAAAGCATGTCTTGGTCTTGAGCGTAGGCCTTGCCGGCGGTTAGATCGGTTCGATCCAAATATCCCGGGCTATTTGATTTCGCCAGCTGGAATCAGGAGGTCTGGGCGTGACTGTCTGCGGGCGAAGTATAGCACACCGAATTTTGGCGACTGGATCCGGTGTGGACGTGGCGAGAATAGAAGCGAAGTCAGCTCCGCAGCTCCGCGAACTGGTTTGCGACGCGGCTTCGCGCGGCGTCCCGCATCGGCAACGGAGTGATTAGCCGTCAGCGGCATTGCGGTTCTCGCGAAGTGTTACAATTCCCGCCCTATGAAAAATTCACGGCGTTGTTTTCTCTCGATTAGTCTTCCTGCGATTGCGGCGCTCGCTGCAGTCATTGCGATTCCTGCCTGGGCGCGACATGCGGCGAACAATTCCGCCGCGACGACAAATTCCGGAACGAGCCTTGCGGAGGCGGCGAAGGCCGCCGACAAGGGGCCGTTTTACCTCGCTTACATCGGAACGTACACGACGAAGCAGGAAAGCAAAGGGATCTACGCCTACAATTTCAATCCGGCGACGGGCGAATTCACGCCGATCGGTCTCGTTGCCGAAACTACCGACCCGTCTTTCGTCGTGGTGCATCCCGACGGAAAGCATTTGTACGCGGTGAACGAAGTCGGCGACTTCAACGGGCAGAAAAGCGGGGCGATCAGTTCGTTTGAGATCGATCGCAAGAGCGGCAAGCTGAAATTTCTGAATCAGGTTTCGACGCACGGAGCGGGGCCGTGTTTTGTGTCGCTCGACAAGACGAATCGCTTCGTGCTGGTGGC
>DATAMU010000703.1:0-1948 GCA_036266605.1 Candidatus Acidiferrum sp.
GTCAGCGATTCCGGCGGTGACGCAATCGCGACCTGGTCCGCCGGCTGCGGATCAATCATCCGTCGCAAATAATGCAGGTTCCGGCGCGGTTGCACCGACGACGTCCAAAAACTCGGCATCGAATCCGCCGGCAAGAACGCAGCAGTCGCCTGGTTCGCAACAAACCGCGACCTACGCGGCCAACTCCACCTCTGGAAATTCCGCGTCAGGAAACACAACGCAAGCGCATCAGCAATCGCAGATTTATAATGCCAACGCCGCTCCGCAACAGCGATCAGCGATCATTGGCTCGATCAATTCCGTTCATTCGAGCGGTATCTTTGATTCGAACGACACGACGACTGCGAACGCGGCGCCGGCAGCCGCTGCTCGCGGCAGCTCTAACGCGAACGCCAACGTCTCAACGCGCAACGTTGCAAACAATAGCGTTGCCCCGATCGACTCTCCGCAAGAACGCGATCTTGAGATCGCCGCCCCGAAAGGCTTTACCGCTTCCTATGTCGATTTGCCGGGCGAACACCTTGTTCGAACCGCGACCGCAACGGTTCGCATGCGTCGTTTCGTCCGCGTACCCGGCGAGCGTATCCCCGGGCAGCGCTGGCTCTGGCGCGGCAAGCTCAACGTCACGTTGGGCGACGTCGTGAATCGCATCGATCCCTCGATCGTGCAAGGCTCCGGGGCGACCGGCTCGCTAACCGTGCAAGCCACCATCGACAAAGATGGTTACGTCACCGACCTGAAGCCTATCAACGGCAACTTCGCCATGCTGCCATCCGTTTCGCGCGCCGTCCGCAACTGGCACTACGAGCCGACATACCTCGACAACAAACGCGCCGATACACTGGCCGAAATCGAGTTCGACCTCCGGCCCACGGCGGCGAACAACCGCACTCAGCGGTAGCCACTTTGGAGCGCGGCGTCTCGACGCCACCTTCGCGGTGATTTCACACATCGATTCGAACTTGTAGGCGCAGTCTCAAGCCCAGCGGCGCGCTGTCAGTCGCGAGAGTCACCGTAGCGAGAAGAAATCAAAATGGGTTACGGGCGAGCGATGACGGTCGTGTCGAATTCGAATTGCCCGAATCAACAAGCCATTTAGAATCACACTCTTACGTAACTACAACGAGCAACTCCTTCAGAATCACATTCTTGCAAAAAAAACACCCGGGGGGAGGGGTCTGCCCATTTTCCCCAAACCTTCATGTATTCCCTGACTCATCAAGTTCGTTTACTTCCGATCGCTCGTCTTTCGCCGTTACACTCTCCACGTCCAAACATCCAAGAGTAATAAGGTCGTCGAACACACGTATACTTTTTGTATGGACGAGTCGTCCAAATCCGCCGCATTCCCTCTCGGGGAAGACGCTGATCCTGTATCCGCGGACCTGATCCTATCCGCGCCGGAATCGGCAAGCTCCCTCGCGCTTCTGTACGACGTGAGCCGGGAACTCACATCCATTCTCGATCGCGAAGAATTGCTGCGTCGCGTCGCGCAGCGCGTGAAGAAAATTGTTAACTATCATCTTTTCAGCGTGATGCTCTGGAACGAACCCGCGCAGCTTCTCGAAAGCATTTTCGGTTTGCGCTACGGCGATGCGATTCCCACGCGTCTTCGGCTTCCCTTGCATCACGGAATCACGGGAACTTCCGCGGGCGAACGCCGCGCGATTCGCGTCGCCGACACGCTGCAGGATCCGCGCTTCGTGCAGATGGAAGCGGATGTGATTGTTCGCTCGGAGCTTGTGATTCCACTTTTGCTCGGGGATAGGCTCATCGGGGTTCTCGATCTCGAGAGCACCGATCCGAACGCGTTTACGGAAGAGCACGAGCGCATGCTTGCGACGCTCGGTTCGTACATCGCGATTGCGCTTGAGAATGCGCGCTTGTACGAAGAGGCGCGCGAAACCGAGCGGCGACTGCAATCGGATCTCGCGACTGCGCGCGAGAT
>DATAMU010000704.1:0-1750 GCA_036266605.1 Candidatus Acidiferrum sp.
AGCGGCGATGCTTCGATTCAGAAACGGCCGATGGGGCGCGTGGTGGGGCCGCTGCGCCAGATGGGCGCGGACATTCGCGCACGGGAAGATAATTTCGCCCCGCTCGAAATTCACGGCACAAAACTCCGCGGCATTCACTACAAAATGCCGATGGCGAGTGCCCAGGTGAAGTCGGCCGTGCTCCTGGCGGGATTGTTTGCGGATGGCACGACGTCAGTGACGGAGCCGGTCTTGACGCGCGATCACACGGAGCTTGCGTTGGAAGAGTTTGGCATTCCTGTGGAAAAAGATGGAACGACGATCACAGTGCGGGGCGGCGGGAATGGGAGTGGGCCAAAGTTACAGGCGCGATCGATCGATGTCCCTGGGGACATTTCGTCGGCGGTGTTTTTCATCGCGGCGGCCTCGATGTTCGCGGACTCCAACATCATGATCCACGGAGTGGGATTAAATCCGACGCGCACGGCGATCCTCGACGTCTTCACCCAAATGGGCGCATCTCTCCAAGTCATGTCGCTGAAAAGCGCGCACGGAGAAGTCATTGGCGATCTTGCGGTGAAGGGGACTTCGCTGAAGGGCGGCGTGATCGAGAAAGAGCAGGTCCCGCTGGTGATCGACGAGTTGCCGATGCTCGCCGCGCTGGGGCCGTACACCGAAGAGGGAATTGAGATCCGCGACGCGGCGGAATTGCGCGTGAAAGAGAGCGACCGGATCGCAGCGCTTGCGGAAAATTTGCGGCGCATGGGTGCGACGGTAGAAGAGCGCAAGGACGGATTGAAAGTCGCGGGGCGCGCGGCGGGGAAGTTGCGCGGAGCGGAGATTGAGCCGCACGGGGATCATCGAATTGCGATGGCGTTTGCGGTGGCGGCGCTTGGTGCGGAAGGCGACACGGTCATTCGCGATGCGGATTGCGCGGGGGTTTCGTATCCGACGTTTTATGAGGATTTGGAGCGGACGGCGGAGCGGTAGCGATGTGTGTTGGAGAAATTTTTGGACGTGTAGTGACCTCAGCGGCTGAAGCCGCGTCTGCTTGCTGGCATTTGCGGCACGACTGAAGTCGTGCCCTCCCCTCGAGCGAAACGAGAAGTCGTGGCTTCCCTCGGCGGTCGCGAAGATTCGTGTACTCCCACAGATGTGCGAGACGTTGCGTTTTGGCGGTGGGTGACGCGGCGGGCGTGCGTTGTTTGAGATTGCGCCAAGACGCAGCGAGGGCGGGGCCCTTCGAAGCTCAGGGTAAACAAGCCCCGCCCCTACAAGATGTGTTTTTGTGATTCGATTAGAGATTGTTTTTTAGAGCGGCGGCGACTTTTGTGGCGATGTCGTCCTGGACCCAGAGGATGTCGTCGAAGGGGCGGTCGTAGGTTTCGGTCCACATGACGTAGCCGTTGTCGGCGCGAATTAGGCGAGCGGCGACGCGGACGCGCGAATTGGATTTGCGCACGCTTCCATCCAGCAGGTAGATCACACCTAAATTTTTGGCGAGGTCGGCGACCGGGATTTTTCTGCCTTTGTAGTAGAACGAGGCGGTTGCGGACGGAACCATTAGCTCTGGAATTTTGCTGAGCTTGTCGATCAGCTCTTCGGTCATTCCATCGGCGAAAGTTTCTTCGACCATACCTTCGGTGAGATCGAGGAACGGAACGACGGCGATCGATTTCTCCGGCTGTTGCGCGGCTGTGGCTTGCGGCGAAGCGGATACGGAACCGTTGCCGGGGTGCAGGAACGAGATGACGGCGAGCGCGACGCAAAC
>DATAMU010000705.1:0-1514 GCA_036266605.1 Candidatus Acidiferrum sp.
TTCTCCTGATCGCCTTTACCGCTCAGTCGCCACGTTCCAGCGAGGCGTCCGTCGGAGAATCCCATGCGCTTGGCTTCGCGCAGCACTTCGGTGGGAACCGATTCGAGCGGATGCTTCTCGACCTCCAGTTGCATGTCGTTAATTTCTTTGAGCTGATACAGGAACCACGGATCGATGCCCGTCATCTTCGCGAGTTGCTTGACCGTGTGGCCCTGTCGAATGGCGTAGCGAACATACGAAAGCCGCTCTGGATGCGGCGTTACCAGGCGCTGCGTGAGAATCTTAGGCTCAATTTTTTCGCCGCCGATGCGCTTGCCGGTATCGAGCGCGCGCACGCCTTTCATCAGCGCCTCTTTAAACGTTCGGCCGATAGCCATGACTTCGCCGACTGACTTCATCTGCGGCCCAAGATTTTCGTCCGCGCCGGGAAACTTTTCGAACTGCCATTTGGGAATTTTGACGACCACGTAATCGAGTGTTGGCTCAAAACACGCCGGGGTCTTGCGGGTGATGTCGTTGGGAATTTCGTCGAGCGTGTAGCCGACGGCGAGTTTGGCCGCAATTTTCGCAATCGGGAAACCCGTCGCTTTCGAGGCCAGTGCCGATGACCGCGAAACCCGGGGATTCATCTCGATCACGACCATGCGTCCGGTATGAGGATGCACGCCAAACTGAATGTTCGACCCGCCAGTCTCGACGCCGATCTCCCGGATCACAGCAATCGATGCGTCCCGCATCGCCTGGTATTCGCGGTCGGTAAGCGTCTGCGCCGGAGCAACAGTAATTGAGTCACCGGTGTGCACGCCCATGGGGTCGAAGTTCTCGATCGAACAAATGATGATGACGTTGTCCTTGAGATCGCGCATGACCTCTAGTTCATATTCTTTCCACCCCAAAACCGATTCTTCGATCAGCGCTTCGTGGACGGGAGAAAAATCGAGGCCGCGGGCAAGCACATCGAGCAGCTCTTCGCGGTTATAGGCCATGCCGCCGCCCGAGCCGCCAAGAGTAAAGGATGGACGCACGATCACAGGGAATCCGATTTTGCCGGCAAACTCCAGACCATCTTTCAGATTGTTGACCAGCGCCGATTTCGGCACGTCGAGGCCGATCTTCTGCATCGCATCTTTGAAGTAGAGACGGTCTTCGGCCTTCTTGATCGCATCAACGCTTGCACCGATCAGCTTGACGCCGTACTTTTCGAGCACTCCGCTTTCATAGAGCTCGATAGCCAGGTTGAGCGCGGTCTGGCCGCCAACCGTAGGAAGAACGGCGAAGCCCGTACTCGGCGAGAGCTCGCGCTCGACGCGAATAATTTCTTCCAGATATTCGCGGGTGAGCGGTTCGATGTAAGTCCGGTCGGCGACCTCGGGATCGGTCATGATGGTGGCCGGGTTCGAGTTGGCCAGCACCACTTCGTATCCCTCGGCCTTGAGAGCCTTGCAGGCCTGCGTGCCGGAGTAGTCGAACTCGGCGGATTGTCCGATGATGATCGGCCCCGAGCCGAGGATGAG
>DATAMU010000706.1:0-6584 GCA_036266605.1 Candidatus Acidiferrum sp.
CTATTTTGCCAACACGTTCACCGACGACGAGCGCAAGTTCGTCGAAGCCTGTGCTGAAGTCGTATCCACTCGTATGAAATAGCCTTCCATCAGCGTCGTCTCCAGACCCTCCGGCGGTTGCGCGATTCGACACCGCCAGACGCACCCAACTCCGCGAACGCTCACCCATTTGGCACTATCGAATCATCCCAAGCAATCCTGTCGAATAAAAAGAGGGCTTATGTACGTCGTGGAACGAAAATCCCCACGCTTTCCATTTTTCGCGTCAGCCCAAGTGATCGAGGCTCGCACCGAAGCTCGCCTCTCGGCACGCACAAGCGACATCAGCCGCGAGGGTTGCTATCTCGACATGCTGAACCCGCTCCCGACCGGTACCAGGCTCAAAATCAACGTCACTCATCAAAACAAACAGTTGGACGTCGTTGGCCTGGTCGTCCACAGCGAACTCAATGTGGGTATGGGCGTCCGGTTCGAAGAAATCGGCCAACGCTCCGTCATTGATGCCTGGCTCGCCGAACTTGCGTAAACACGGCGCGCCCCAGCGGCCTACCAAATACTCCCACGCTCACCGCAGCCCATCGAACCCGCAGTCCTTCCACAATCTCTCCCAGCTCCACATCGCGGAGATGACTTTCATCGGCAGCTTGTAACCCAATTGGTGAGCCAACATGCACACCTGCCCTCGGTGATGCGCGTCGTGGGCGACCATATAGGTAAACATTGCCGCGCCGCTCGGCCACTCCGGTGCCCACCCGTCACGGTGAAACTTCGCCACTCGTTCCTTCGGGCCCACCAACGCCTCGCGAATCATTTCCGCACACTTCTCAGCGCTATCCGCCAACGCAGCCCGCGCCTGCTTTTGCGTACAGCGCGTTCGATCCAGTTCCGTTGGCAGCCCAACGTGCGGAGCCGACAGCCGGATCCACTTCCTTCGAATGTTATGCGTGTGCGTGATGATAGCCACGATCGGCCTCACACCTGCACCCGGTGGCTTCATTCGCCACGCCCGAGGGTCGAGACACTCCAGCACAAGCTGATTCATACCATCGTTGACGATGTAAGCTTGCGCCAGCCCCTCGCGCAGTGACGAATCCGAAACGCCAATCACTCGCGGCATCATTCCTCCTCGCGATTGCACATATAGCACACGCCAGAGCGGTCTCAGGTACAATCAGAGACAGCAACTCCAGAATAACGGCTCAGGGCTTCCCGCAAGCCGCCGAAGCATACGGCAAACTTTATGTTTCGGTAAGGAGCGACGTCGTGAATCAGCGATTGCCCACCCCAATTCAACAAGCCTCATCTTCTGTCGACGAAGCTGGCAAGCCGAACGTTGCCTTTCGGCTGCTCGTTGACGCCGTGCAGGACTATGCCATCTTCATTCTTGATCCCGACGGCTACGTACTCACCTGGAACTCCGGCGCGAAAGCCATCAAGGGTTACACGCGCGAGGAGATCGTCGGCAAACACTTCTCCGTTTTCTATCCCCAAGAAGCGGTTGATAGCCATTGGCCTGAACGCGAACTCGCTCTCGCCGTCAAAGAGGGCCGGTTCCGCGACGAAGGCCTTCGCGTGAAAAAAGATGGCAGCACATTCTGGGCGTCGGTGACGATCACCGCGCTCCGCGAATCCGATGGCAGCCTTTACGGTTTTGCAAAAGTCACGCAGGATCTCTCCGCTCGCCGCGACGCCGAAGAGCGCTTGCAAGCCCTAAATCGCGAACTGCGCACTCGCGTGCAGCAACTCGACGAGTCTCGCCGTGTCATCGAGCTGCGAACCATGGAGCTGCAAAAACTCTCCGGCACGCTCCTTCAAATTCAGGACGAAGAGCGCCGGCGCATCGCGCGCGAACTCCACGACGATCTCGCGCAGCACGTCACCGCTGTAAAGATGGAAATCGACGCCAGCGGGCGTGGCAGGGAATTGAGCGATGCGATGGGCGCGATTTTGCAAAAAATCCGCGAGACCTCTTATCTGCTACATCCTCCGCTGCTCGACGAAGCCGGCCTGCGCGCCGCGCTGCACTGGTACGTCGATGGGCTAATGCAACGAAGCAAGCTCCAGATCTCCCTCGCGTTTCATCCCGACGTTCTCCCTGGCGTTCCGAAAGAAATCGAGATGACGATTTTCCGGATTATCCAGGAGGCGCTCGCCAATGTATTTCGCCACGCGAACAGCGACAGCGCGCGCGTCGAAGTCATAGGTGAGTCCGAACGGATCATTTTAAGAGTGCGGGATTACGGAAAGGGAATTTCGGCCAGAATCGCCAGGATGGAATCTTCGGCGCAATTGGGAGTCGGCATCACCGGAATGCGCGAACGTGTTCGCCAGCTTGGCGGTGAATTGTCGGTCACTCGCGCGGAGCCAGGAACCCTGGTCGAAGCCCGGATTCCCCTCAACGGTGCGGATGTCCTTGACCGCTAAAGGGTGCCTGGAAGCTACTCGATCCTGAGACGTAACGCTTCCATTCGGAAGCACCGAAGCCCTCGCGATAACTAAGACGATACAAGGCCGCGCGCAGTACGATTCTCTGTCCGATACGTTTACCGATTGGTGTCAAAGCCGCGGGGCGAAAACCACTCATCCGCAACCCCTTATTTCACTTTGAGATACGGCGGCGAAGCAGGTCGAATCGCGTTCAAAATTCCGGCTTTTCGGGCTCAGCTCGAGCATTCACAACTTAATCAACTAGTTTCCATTCCGTGTTGCCCATTGGAAGCAAACGCCACTCCTTTCTCCGTACCAGGCCCGCAATCGCAATAATTCAGCTGTTATAAACGGGCACGTCGGACACTCCTATTTACAAGGCGCCGCCCGCGCGGAGCTCTGCCCAGATGACGAAGAACGCCCCCAATACGATGTCACCCGACGAACAGGCGCCGCGCTACGGTCTCCGTCGCATCGAGCGGCGCGAGTGGTGGCTCTGGGGCACGACTGTTTGCGTAACCCTGCTCCTGACCGCCGCGATCATTTCGTTTCTCCCGCCTCTCCTGCATTCCGGCGAAACCTGGGAGAACCTCTTCAAACTCCAGCAGGCGGTGTGGGGCCTGATCGGCCTCGTGCTGCTTTTCGATCTCTACTCGATCTACCAACAACTCCAGATCCATCGCATCCGTCGCCAGCTCCTCGAACGCGAACAACTCTTCCGCCTCATCGGCGAAAATGCCGCCGACCTCATCGCCGTCGTCGACATGGACGGCCATCGCATTTACAACAGCGTCTCCTACGAACACGCATTGGGTTACACGATCGCCGAACTGAAGAGCTCGTCCGGATTCGACCAAATCCACCCCGACGATCGCGCCCACGTGCAGGAAGCTGGTGCGGAAGCGCGGCGCACCGGGCAAGGCAAAACTCTGGAATACCGGATGCGCCACAAAGACGGTTCATGGCGAGTTCTCGAATCGACGTCCAGCGTAATCCTTAGCCCCAAAGGCGTTCCGGAAAAGCTCGTCATCGTCAGTCGTGATGTCACGGACCGCAAGGACGCCATCGAAGCACTGCGACAGTCCGAAGCGAGCTTCCGCTCTCTCGTCCAAGGCGCTCCTTACGGCATCTACCGTGCCGCCATTGACGGAAAATTTCTTCGCGTTAATCCCGCGCTGGAACGAATGCTGAAATATACAAACCGGGGCGAGTTAATCGAGACCAATCTCCGGACCGGCGTCTTTCGGAATGCTTCAGATTTCGACCGCCTCGTTGAACTCCTCGGCAGCGAGGGCGAATTCAAAGACGTCGAAGTCGAGTGGAAGCGCAAAGACAATAAGTCCATCACTGTTCGCTGCAGTGGCCGCCATCTAAACGAAAGCCTGCAGGCTGCTTCGGTTTACGAGGTCTTCGCCGAAGACGTCACCGAGCGCCGCGCACTCGAAAAACAACTCAGTATGGCCGCAAAGATGGAAGCGGTCGGCCGCCTCTCCGGCGGCATCGCGCACGACTTCAACAATCTTCTCGGCGTGATCATCGGTTACAGCCAGGTGCTGCGCCGCAAACTCGACCCCAACAGCCCCCTGAAAGAACACGCCGAAGAAGTCGAAAAAGCTGCGCAACGCGCTGTTTCTCTCACTCGCCAACTTCTGGCCTTCAGCCGCCAGCAGATACTCACTCTCGCGGTCGTCGATCTCAACACGCTTGTCTCCGACATGCAGAAAATGTTGCCGCGCCTGATTGGCGAAGACATCGCCATCGACATTGCGCTCGACCAGACACTTGGCCGCATCAAGGCCGACCAGGGCCAAATCGAACAAGTTGTCATGAATCTCGCCGTAAACGCGCGCGACGCGATGCCCAACGGTGGCAAGCTGCAAATCGAAACGGGCAATCGCGAATTCGACGAACTCTATTGCAGCGAACATCCGGGCGCTAAGCCTGGTCGCTACGTCATGTTGGCGGTGACGGACTCCGGCGCCGGGATGACTCCTCAAACGCTCGCACACATCTTCGAGCCATTTTTCACTACGAAAGAAGTCGGAAAGGGAACTGGTCTCGGCCTAGCGACGGTTTACGGTATCGTGAAGCAGAGCGGCGGCTATATCTGGGTGGACAGCGCACCGGGAATTGGCTCCAGCTTCCAGATTTATCTTCCGCGCGTCGAAGAAAGCGTCTCGAAAGTAGCAACGGACGCTCCGAGCGACAATCTCCGCGGAACCGAAACCATCTTGCTCGTCGAAGACGCCGACGCGCTTCGCAAACTCGCGCAGTCGTTCCTCGCCGAACACGAATTCAATGTCATTACCGCATCGAATGGCGAAGAAGCCCTCCGCGTAGCGGAGTTGTATGGCCACCCGATCGACTTGCTCGTCACCGATGTCGTCATGCCCGGGATGAACGGCCGCGCTCTCGCCGATCGCCTTCTCGCCAAACAGCCAAAACTCAAGGTTCTTTACATCTCAGGTTACACAGACAGCTTCATTGCGGGGCATGGCGTGTTGGAGGCGGGCACATTCCTTCTCCACAAGCCTTTCACTGAAGAAGTGTTGATTCGCAAAGTGCGAGATGTGCTCGACGGCCGCCCGAGCCGCCGCGACTCGCGGGTACTGGAAAACGATACAGCTGAGCTCGTTCGACAAAGGAACTGACACCGCCATGACACAAAAACTAACGCAAGAACTGCCAGAGAAATTGACACCCACACTGAACGCGAAGGAGGCACGCATGGCGACCCTCCTCGTGGTCGACGACGAAGAATCCATCCGCCGCCTCATGCGCCTCAACCTCGGCGACAAATATCACATCGTGGACACCGGCGAGCCCGAGACCGCGCTCTCCCTGGCGCTAGAGCACAAGCCCGACGCCATCCTGCTCGATCTCCGCATGCCCAAATATTCCGGATACGAGCTCGCCCAAACTTTCACCACCTTCAGCTCGACGAAGCTCATCCCAGTTCTCGTCATCAGCGGCGAAGCGGGCTCGACCACCAAGAGCTTCTGTCGCGATCTCGGAGTGACAGCCTATTTCGAAAAGCCCGTCGATTTCGACGCGCTAGAACAAACCCTCGCGCAACTCTTGAGCAATGGCCGGAAAGAGCGCCGCAGCGAAGTGCGCGTCAAGCTTCGCGTACCGATTCGCATAGCCGGCCAAGCCGCAGACGGTTCTGAGTTCGACGTGTTGACGATGACGGAAAACGTTAGCCAAAACGGATTCCTCTGCGCTTGCAACGTGGACATCCACATCGGCGCCACGATCGAAGTTAGCCTTCCCAACTCCCCCGGTACTGTCGGCAAAGCAAAAGTCATGCGCTCCGAATGGCAAGACACCAGCTACCCACGCTACGGCTGCCGCTTCACCGAAAAAAATGGCACCTGGGTCCTTCAATAATCATCGCTCGGCACGCGCTTGTAGGGGCGCAGCCCGCTGCGCCCCATGTCCGCAAGATCACTGCGTCTTGATCTCTTTGATACATCCAGTTCGCGTATGCTCTACCTCTCATGCCAATGAAACAACTTATGCGTAATCTTCCACTCCCCATCGCACTTCAACATCGTAAACACATCCGAAGCCCGTGCCTGCGCTCCCGCCAGTTTCCCCGACCACCGCTGCACCTCTAGATGCACTACTGCAATCGTCTCGACGATCTCAATCCGCGCAAACCGCGGACTAATCTCCGGCGCAGCCCCATTCTGATTGATCCAATCAAAGACGTGCTCGATCGACCCGCTGTATTCCACGCCTTGGCAAAATCCCGAAATCGTCGCCGAAGGATGAAACGCCGGCCGCATCATTTCTCCATCACCCGCGCGGCACCCCGCGATGTAACGGTGTACCACCCGCGTGATCGCATCGTGTTCCGTTAAATAGGTATTGTCTGCGTGCTGACCGGCCGGAGGCTGTTCGCCAATGTCTAAGGAAATCTCACAAGGGAATTTCGTACGCACCCGGCTCCACGCATCGATCTCATGTTTGTACGCAAACACGGTGTCCTGCTTCTCGTGCTCGCGCCGGTGCACCGGCAGTTTTTCCGTCGTCTCCCAGCGCCTCACGGTCCGCTCACTGCGCTCGAGATACGCCGCGATCTGCTTCCACGATTCCAGCGTCTTCTGTGGTGTGTTTCGCACGACCGGCCTGCTTTTGGTCGAACTGTATAC
>DATAMU010000707.1:0-9271 GCA_036266605.1 Candidatus Acidiferrum sp.
CCTCACCAAAGTGGTGAAGGCGCCCAACTCCGCCGAGCAGCTCGCCGACGCCCGCGGCCAGCTCTCATCTCTCCTCCGCGACACTCTGGTCGGCCTTAACTACGCCTACTACGAACCGCCCGGCGCGCAAATCCTTCACAACAACCCACTCTTCGTCCGCTCGCACGATTTTTCCGGAGACACGGTCACCGGCGTCGAAAAGCAAGCCTGGCAAGCCTCCCAGCTCTTCGGAGCCGGCTCACCCGCCGGCGGCGGCGCGCGCCTGGTTGGCTCGCTAGCCGATTTGCCCTACGTTCTCGCCGACGCTGAGCAAGACTTCATCGCTCCCGAAAATGTGCAGGCGCTGATCTGGCGCCAGGTCGTACCCGGCCTGCTCACAAGCGCCGTCGTCCCGCGCTGGTGGGGCGTCAGTCCCGGTGAACTTCACGCTGTCGCTCTCTATCAACGCGCCGGCGAAGAACTTCTCGTCGTCGCGCAAGACGACACCGACACGCGCGCAACCGTTCTCTCGATCCTCGCCGATCGCATGTCGCCCCAGCGCCTTACCTACGTCTCCGAATCTCTTCGCGACAAGCACGCCGAGCATCTCACCGCTCAACTCATGCCCGCCGACACGTTCTATCTCGCCGCCGAATATCGCCGCCGTTTCCCCGACACGAAAATTTCCATCGGCGCGAATTATTCCGAGCTCGACGCGCTTGCCAAGGCGCATCCCGACGACGCCAGCCTCGATGCCATCTCGCGCGACTTCGGCGTCCCGCATCCCGCGCTCGAACAAACCTACGGCCGCGCCCTGCTCAACGTGCAGCCGTTCCCCGCGTTCATGGGCTATTCCAGCCGCTTCCTCGCCGAATCGTGGGATTCCAACAATCTCTACTGGGCGCGCCTCGCTGACGAAAAAGGCCTGTCGCCCGTCGCGCTAAACCAACTCGTCCCCGAACTTACGCGCCGCATGGTCGAAAAAATCTTCGCCACCGACCTCGAAGACTGGCCCGCTTTGCTTCGCGCCGCTCACGAAACCGGCGACGAATTCCGCGTCGGCAAAGTCACGCCGTCGCAATCCGAGCGTGCCGCGGACAGCGCCATCGGTGTGAACAGCGCCAGCAGAACCGGCTCGCAACACTAGATGTCGCATCGAATTTCGCCGCTCGAAATCGAAGTTCGGGCGGAGCAACGGCTCAAAAAAAGTAAATCGGGACACACAGCCATGGCCAAACGTTACTTCGCACTTCTAGCAATCGCAGCCGCCGTCATCGCCCTTGTCGCCGCGGTCGCAACTCTCCACGCGCAACAAAACGGCACTCGCTTCCGCGTCTCCGTCGATCTCGTGCAGCTCAATGTCGCCGTCACCGACAACAAAGGCAACTACGTTACTGGCCTCAAGCCCACCGATTTCGTCATCTCCGAGGACGGTATCAACGAAAAGCTCGCCACATTCGAAGAAGGCAACGGCCCGACGATGCGCCTGCAAGGTGCCGCCCCCGCCGCAAAGCCCGCCGCTGGCGACGCCCAGAATTCCTCCGGCGACCCCAACGAAACTCTCGCCGACGCAATCGCCGGCGCAAACGTTTTCATCCTCTTCGACACCAGCAACTACATGTATCGCGGTTTCGTCTTCGCGCAAGACGCCATCTCCGACTTTGTCCGCTCGCTCGAGACCGCCGACAAAATCGCCTTCTACTCCTACAGCCGCGATCTCTATCGCTCCGCCCCGCTCACCGCGGACCGCTCCGAAGTCGTTCGCGGCGTTCGCACCACCGTCGCCGGTGACGACGCCGCTCTCTACAACTCTCTTTTGCTCACGCTCAAAGACGCTCAAACGCAAACCGGCCGCAAAGTCGTCGTCGTTTTTTCCAACGGCCCCGACAATGCCAGCATGGTCCCACCCGAAGACGTCGCGGAACTCGCACAATCCGCTGGCATTCCGATCTACATGATCAGCACGCGCGAAGCGCGCCTCGAACCCGTTTCAACCGTGGTGTTCGAACGCATGACCGCTGCCACTGGCGGCAAAGCCTATTTCGCCAACAGTTGGCGCGACGAGAAAAAAGCCTTCGCCTCCATTCGCGACGATCTCGGCCATCTCTATTCCTTCAGCTACTATCCCGAGCCCAATCCCAACCGCGGCTGGCGCGCCATCAACGTCAAACTCGTCGGCGAACACGCCAGGCAGTATCACGTCCGCACGCGCAACGGCTACCGCCCGCAGCCCAACCGTTTCAATACCGAGCCGCCACCCGCGTCCTCAGTGTCACAACTCAACGACACCGCCCAATAATCGCTCACGATTTCTGGGGGCGACTTTACTTCGCCCCGTCGCAAAAATCTCCGCGTTTCTCTGCGCCTCTCTGCGTCTCTGCGTTTCGTCTTCTCCGTAATCTGTTCTCGCCTGATTCCTCTCCTAATAATCGTTTGCCCAAACACGTAGGGGCGCAGCACGCTGCGCCCCATGTCCGCACGATTGAAACCTTCACCTCGGTCTGACGTTTCTTTCTTCGCCTCGCCTCACGAACTCCCAATCAAATACCCCGTCAAAAACACCAACACCCCGCCCACAATCACCTGAAATGCCGCCTGCAAAAACGGCGTGTCCATATATCGATGCCGTATGTAGGCAATCACTCCCAACTCAACCGCCACCACCACAACCGCCACCAGCGTCGCCAGATGAAAATCCGGAATCAAAAACGGCAGCGTATGTCCAATGCCACCCGCCGTGGTCATCGACCCAATCACGAGCCCGCGAATCCACGGCGATCCCCGGCCCGTTAAAGATCCATCGTCCGAAAGCGACTCTGCAAACCCCATCGAAATCCCCGCACCCACAGAAGCCGCCAGCCCCACCAAAAATGCGTCCCAACTCTTGTGCGTAGCAAACGCCGCCGCAAACAGCGGCGCCAGCGTCGAAACCGACCCATCCATCAGCCCCGCAAGCCCTGGCTGCACCACCTGCAACAGAAACAATTTCTTGTGCGAAGCGTCCTCCGCTTGTCGCGCATCCGCCGTCAGATGCTTCTCCTCCAAATTTCCCGCGGCTTGCGTATGCTTGCGCTCTTCATCCGCCAGCTTATTCAGCAGCGCGCGCGTAGACGCATCCGTCGTCCGCGCAATCGCCCGCTGATAAAACCTCTGCGCCTCCAGCTCCATCATTTCCGCCTGCCGGCGCGCCACATTCACCCCCAGCGGTCGAATCAGCCACGTCGGCTTCCGCGCCAGAAAGCCCTTCACGTTTTCGCGCCGGATCAGCGGAATGTGATCCCCAAACCTCTGCCGAAACATCTCCAGCAGTCGATCCCGGTGCTGCGCCTCTTCCTCGCGCATCTCCTCGAACATCGTCGCCGTCGATGGATAGGTTTCGCGCAACGCATCCGCGAACTCGCCATAAATCCGTCCGTCCTCTTCCTCCGACGAAATCGCCAGCGCCAAAATTTCCTTCTCGCTCAAATCCTTGAATTTCTTTAGCATTCGCCTCAATTTCCTCGACTACGCGTCAGCAGCATCGCACATGCAAAGCCGCAAGTCATCTCGGCCGCCTCCTGCATCAAATCTCCGAACCGACGAAGTCATCATCGCCAGCCGCACACACAGGAGACGTTTCATGGCCGACAAGAAGCCCGCAACACCCGCAGAAAAGGACAGCGCAGCCCCGATCACTCGTGACAAACTCGCCGAATTATTGAACGAAGATTTGGCCCGCGAATACCAAGCAGTCATCGCTTACACGGTGTATTCCCAGGTGCTCAAAGGCGCCGAATACATGAGCATCGCCGACCAGCTTGCGATCCATGCCAAGCAGGAACTTGATCACGCGCTCACTCTCTCCCGCCAGATCGACTATCTCGGCAAAATGCCCACCGTCACCCCAAAGCCCGTGAAGACCTCCGAGGATGCCAAGCAAATGCTCCGCTTCGATCTCGACAACGAAAACGAAACCGTCCGCAATTACCGCGAACGCATCCGCCAGTGCGAGTCTCTCGGCGAATTCGCCATGGCCGAACAAATCCGCCAAATCCTCGTCCAGGAACAAGACCACCAGATCGACCTGGCCACCGCCCTCGGCGAAGACGTACCCGATATGAGCAAGCCCCGCTGAAACCGCTCGCGACGGCGCTGTAGTTCAGGGCTAGTCAACTCCACAAAGTCAAAAAGGGCGCGGATCAAAGCCGCGCCCCTTCTTTTTTGGGCGATCGTTGTTCTCGTCGCCGATCGTCTTGTCGCTACGCCATCGATGTACGGCGTTGTCATCCTTCGCCGCCCGTTGGGCGGCGGAGGATCTCAACTTCGGTCATATCGCAAACGATTCAGGCACCCAGCATCCAAATGTAGGGGCGCAGCACGCTGCGCCCCAGCTTGCCCAGGTGCAAAAAACCATCTCCATCCTTCTCTCTGTTCGGGCATTAAAGCAACAATCCTTGCGATCGAAACTTCTGCACGATACTCAGCCGATCCTCCGCCCCAATCTTATGCTTCATCCGATAAAGATGATTCTTCACCGTCTGTTCCGACAAGCAAAAATGATTCGCGATCTCTTTGTTCGTAAATCCCTTCGCGATCAACGGCACAATCTGCTGCTCACGTCGCGTCAACCCGAGCCGTTGCGTCGGGCTTCCGAACGGCATTCGCGGCTCCGCATCCTCCAAAAAACGAAACAGCGCCGCACACAACTCGCCCGGACAAACAGCCTTGCCTTCGTACACATTTTGAATCGCCCGCGCCACGTCCACTGCCGCGGCATCCCGCCATAAAAACCCGTTGATCCCCGCGCGAACATATTGCAAAAATTCGCCGTCTTCTCTCGCCGTTCCCATCAGCAAGATTCTTATCGTTGGCGCGAATTTTCGCGCCGCCGCAATTTGCTCTAGATCTGCTTGGACACCACCTCGCGAGATCAGGACCAGAATATCGGCGGAATACCGATCCCTTCCCGAAGGCTCAGAAAAGCCATCCGAACTCGCCTCAACCACTGCAATATTCTCAACCTTGCCTAACGCCCGCCGGAGCGCATCGCATACCAGTTCATTCTGTCCCAGGATCCGGACGCGAACCTTCGCCGCGCCTTCGTCCCGAATCGTCGCGTGATTCGAACCGATGGCGTCCGCAGCGATGTACTCCAGAGATTTCGAATTGCTATGAGCTTTCCCGGAATTTTGACGCGCGCGCAAAAGTCCTATGGCAGCTTGTCGCGAGTCACCGTTTGCGGCAGGGCACATCGAAAGCTCCATCGCAGCATCGTCAGGTCGGGAGCGCGGGGGAACTCCGCGCCGCGAAGACGGAACGCGGGCTCGGAGTGGTGCAATTGCAAAACCCCAAAGATGGAACGGTCCGAACCCGGTGCTTAACTCTGTAAGTTATTGCAGGCAAGCAAGTTACGTGGCATTTGAACTGCGGACCGGCGACAGGATGCGGTTCCAATCCGGTACCAAGCCCGTTTTGCGGAAGTCACTTCGGAACCGCGCAGGTAAAACGAGGTCGAAAGTCCCTCCCTAGAGTCTTCTCATCATGGCCAATTCGAATTTCGACCCCACTCCGCCCAGAGTACTTCGGTACCACCGGGAACCCAACTTTGCCCCTACCGTTCTCCGGGTACGGTCCCGCTATAGGTTTAATCCCGCCCATCACCTAAAATTTTCCTATCGATGGCGAGCCCCCTTTTCGTGAGGGTTCCCAGGGAGTAAGTCATGGCCACACAGGACATTATTAGCAAGACCGCAGGCTCAGTCCCTCAGATCCGCGTTACCCCGGCCAGCGAGCGTCGTGCGAACCGCCGCTGCAAGATCACGCAGCTGATGCGCATCCGCCCCTCGGATCCGGAGCGCGACAACTTCGAGGATCTCCGCGGCAGCATGAGCGTCTCGCGCACCGGCGTTTATTTCCAGACCAGCGAAGCCGCCTACGAGCTCGGCATGCGCCTCTTTGTCACCATGCCCTATACGGAGGGCGCGATGGCGATGAGCCACGAATACCTCGCCGAAGTCGTCCGCGTCGAAACCATGGCCAACGGCATGGTGGGCATCGGCTTCAAGTTCCTGATGCAGATGGGCTCGATCTCGAGCCATTCCTACGGCATCTCCGTCTCGCGTAAGTAGCGCGCGACGCTAATAGGCCGGGACCGGCTGTGCGGTGGCCAGTGTGGCTCGGCGAAACAGCGGATCGCACCTACGCGTTTTTTTTAATAGAGAAATCCAGTTAGAAAGAGAAAGGGCGTCCGAAGAACTCGGACGCCCTTTCTCGTGTTGCGGGGGGAACAAACTTTATCCCTGCTCGTAACTTCACTCGCTCAGCTTCTGTCAATTCAACACACGCCGCTCCGACTTCCACCGCATCTTTTGCCCTTTCTATCTCCGATAGGTCGGAAACCTTGTGCGATCCAGTCAGCGGAAGACTTCCCGCTAACTGCTACTCATCCTTGTTCAACATCTTCAGCGCGCGATGCCGAATCATGCCGAGCTGCCGATTCACCGGATGTGTTCGGTTCAGGAATGACAACACTGGCTCTCTCCGGCGCGTCAGGCGATTCATTGCGATCGTAAGCCGCACGTCGCGACGCGCGTATTTCAGTCCGGCCTGCAACGCATCGACAGCGTCGTCCTTGCGCCCAGCCTGCGCGTAAACTTCGGCGAGATTGAGATAGAGCTGCGCCTGGTTGCGCTTCATGCGCACCGCGGCATCGCACAGCTTCTCCGCTTCGCCCCACTTCTGTTCCGAGCGCGCGAGCACCACTCCAAGATAGGACATGTAATAAGGATTGTTCCGATCGAGTTCCATCGCCCGCTGCATGTGCGGCAGCGCGCGTCCCGCGTAATTGTCTCGCAGGAAATTCAGACCTTGCTTGAACTCGCGGAAAGCTTCTGTATCGAGCATCGTTTCACCTCAATGGCCGTTCTGCGGCCGTCGAGCCTACGTTGTTGGAAGGGCGGAAATCCACAGACGCGACGCAACTTGAGAGAGAAATGCGGTACCCGAAGAGGCCCAAGGAAGTGGATCCAAGTCCGAGTGCCAATCGCCAAGGCCGGCGTTCGGCCCAGGCATGGGAGCAGTGAGCAGCGTTGTGCTTAGGGTTCCCATCCCAGTGATTGTGAAACTACGCAATCGAACGTCAAAACGCTACTGAACCGTGGGACAGCTTTAGGACAGCGACTTTGGGAGATAGCCTTAGCTCCGGTGCAGGTGCGAAAATGGCTCATTTATCGCGGTTTCTGGAGTTTTCGCTGTGCGTGCTATCCGGTCGTGAGCACGAATAACGCAAGACTGGTCCTGTCCGCTCTTAAAACCCTTCGATATTTTTCTTTCTCAATTCCATTTCTAAACTCAGTTCCATTGGGTTCAAGGGCAGGGGCGGGCTTTCGTTTTCCAGTGGCGGCGCCACTCTTCCCAATCTTCGTTCGTGAGTTTCAGCATGGATTTGGCGGATTTGTGCAGCCACCGGCCTTTTCGCGCGGCCAGATCCTTCCTGACCTTCGCAATCGCGCTCGGCGAGCCGAAGTGCATGTTGGCGGCTTCCCACCCCATGTCGTAGAGGAGTTGCGATTCGTCCTTCAGCACGGCGAGCGAGGCGAGCTCGATGCGCGAGCAATCCGGGGCGAGGCGGCGCACGACCCAGTGGCCGCGGAATAGCACGGTTGGGTCCTGCACGCGAATGGCGGTGTTGACGAGCTTCAATCCGTACACGACGTCGGAAGAGCTGTTCTTGTACCAAACCCAAGCGGAAGTGCGGATGCCTTTGGCTTCGCGTGCGATCAGCGCACCCTGCCATGACGAGAGCGCGAGGATGCGCGGATGGCCGAGGCTGCCGAGTCCTGCGATGCGGCGGCGCAGTTGGTAAGGACGCTTCGGCAGCGGCAGCGATTCCTCGATGAGTTTGCGCGCTTCGTCGGGGAGCTTCGCGGTGTAGGTCGGATACTTCTGCATCTTGTCCCAGAACTGCACGGGATCGCGCAAGTGACTTGTCGCTAACAGACGCAGCCGCGTGTGATGCTCGGCGAGGACGAAGGCTTGGCCGCCGTCAGCGATGGAGTCGCGATAGCCCTCTTCGATGGCTTCGGCGGCTTCGCGTTTGGTCATCTTCAGGTGATCGCTGTCGATCGCGAGATAAGCGCTTGCGGCGAGGCGAACGAGATCGAATGCGTACGGAGCAGGGAAGGCTTCGTCGAGATCGTTGACTCCCCAAATGAGACGGCCTTCGGCGTCGCGCCAAGTGCCGAAGTTCTCGATGTGGAGATCGCCGACGCCGAGAACTGCGGGAGCCTTCGCGAGCTTCTCGCATGCTTCGGGCCAGTGTTGGAGCCAGCGATAGAACGTTGCGCGGAAGAACGAGAACGGATTCTGCGCCATGAGCGCGTGTTTGAGCGCGACGTCCTGGCGGACGATCGGGAGGCGCTTGGCCAGCCATTGTTCAAAACCTGCGGTGGCCTTGAAGATGTTCATCGTCGTTCTTTATTGCTTCAGCGTCCGCGTTCTAGGCGCGAAAAAATTCTTCTCGCGGACTACATCGTGCGGACATGGGGCGCAGCGGCCCTTCGACCGAAGGCCTCAGGGTAAAGCTGCGCCCCTACACAAAATTGCTCGTGACTAGACATTCGCGTTTGCGGCGCGCGGGGACTTTGATTTTAGGCGCGATTCGTAGATTGGGAATTTCGCGGCTAGGGCGGCGACTTCGGCGCGGACGCGTTGTTCGACGGCGGCGTCGCCCATGTGGGAGAGGATGTCGGCGATCCAGGCGCCGATTTTTTCCATCTCGGGTTCCTTCATTCCGCGGGTCGTGATTGAGGGTGTCCCGAGGCGAATTCCACCGGCTTTCATAGGCGGCAGGGGATCGAACGGGATGGCGTTTTTGTTCACGGTGAGCCCGGCGCGGTCGAGGGCTTTCTCGGCGTCGGCTCCGGTGATTCCGCGCGGGTGAACTTCGATCAATAGAAGGTGATTGTCGGTGCCGCCGCTGACGATGCGGAAGCCTTGCTTGGCGACGGATGCGGCGAGAGCTTTGGCGTTGGCTGCGACCTGCTGTTGATAGCCCTTGAAGCTGGGCTCCATCGCTTCTTTGAAGCAGACGGCTTTGGCGGCGATGGTGTGGACGAGCGGGCCGCCTTGCGTGCCGGGGAAGGTGAGCTTGTCGAGTTCTTTCGCGAAGGCTGATTTGCAAAGAACCATGCCGCCGCGCGGGCCGCGCAACGTCTTGTGAGTCGTGGTGGAGACGATGTCGGCGTGGGGAACGGGGCTTGGGTGCACGCCCGCGGCGACGAGGCCGGCGATGTGCGCCATGTCCACGAAGAAG
>DATAMU010000708.1:0-2519 GCA_036266605.1 Candidatus Acidiferrum sp.
GTTTGTGCGTTGCGGGAAGCTCGCGAGACGCGTCGATCTTGCGGACATGGGGCGCAGCTGTTCCTTCGGCTATCGCCTCAGGATAAAGCTGCGCCCCTGCATGTTTTGAGCGGGCATAGGTGGTTCCAGCCGGGCGAAGGATTTAGAATCATAGGCGATGGGTGACGCATCCAATGGCTTGCCTGCGGACAGGACGCAGGAGGAGAAGATTTAATGACAACAGAGATTGCTACATTTGGCGCGGGGTGCTTTTGGGGCGTCGAGGCGGCGTTCAGCCGCGTGCCGGGAGTGACCGAGGCGGTATCGGGCTACAGCGGCGGACGCACCGAGAATCCGACGTACAAGGATGTTTGCACCGACGAGACGGGGCACGCGGAAGTTGTGCAGGTGACGTATGACCCGGCGAAAGTGAGTTTCGAAAAGCTGCTCGAAGTTTTTTGGACGATGCACGACCCGACGCAGGTGAATCGGCAGGGGCCAGATTTTGGCTCGCAGTATCGGACGGCGATCTTCTTTCACACGCCGGAACAGGAAGCGATCGCGAAGAAGGTGAAGGCGGAGCTGAACGCGAGCGGGAAATTCAAGAAGCCCATCGCGACGGAGATTACGAAGGCTGGGCCGTTTTATCGCGCGGAGGAGTATCACCAGAAGTATTTGGAGAAGCGCGGAGCGACGTCTTGCCATTTTTGATTTGTAGCTGAGTCTTAGAAAAATGCCGGCAAGATGCCCTTCCTACGTCAGGGTGAACCGGCGTTACTGATAGAAATCCGGCGTCGAGATGGGGAGCTAGAAGCTCCTCACCGGCGCCGGTTCTGTTTGTGGGGCGAGTGTGGGCGTGGCGAGGGATTCGCGGATCTTCGCGATCAGGGATGAGCGCGAGAATGGCTTGGAGAGCATCGGGTGCTGCGGGCGGCCTTCGTTTTGTGCCTCGACGGCGTATTCAGAGTAGCCCGACATGAGGAGAATCTTTGTGCCCGGCCGAAGCTTCGGCAAGCGCGCTGCTAGTTCAGTTCCTCCCATCTTAGGCATAACTACGTCACTCAGTACGAGATCGATCTTGTAGGGATGACGACTCAATAGGTCGATGGCTTCAACACCATTGCGCGCACGCAAGACGGAATAGCCCGTCATGGTAAGAAATTCGCAGGCGAGGTCGCGCACATCGTTTTCGTCTTCGACGACGAGGATGGTTTCGTGTCCACGCGCGATTTCCGCGGGCTTGTCCTCGGCTTCATGCCGTGAAGCACGCTCCAACACTTTCGGCAGATAGATTTCGAACGTAGCGCCTTCGCCTATCGCGCTTTCGACCCAGACGAAACCGCCGCTTTGTTTTACGACGCCGTAGACGGTCGCCAGACCGAGTCCGGTCCCTTTCCCGACTTCTTTCGTGGTGAAGAACGGTTCGAAGATATGCGCCTTGGTTTCGGCAGACATACCCATGCCGGTGTCGGAGACCGAAAGAAGCACGTACTCGCCTGGCGTCATCGGCGCACGCTGCTGAGCCTCTTCCTTGTCGATGACGATGTTGCGTGTGCGGACAGTGATCGTCCCGCCATTGGGCATTGCGTCGCGCGAGTTCACGACGAGGTTCATCAGAACTTGTTCGATTTGGCCGGGATCCGCTTTCACCGGTGCGAGTTTCGGCTCGGGCGCAAAGACATATTCGATATCTTCGCCGATAAGGCGGGGAAGCATCTTGCCGAGGTCGGTGACCACAGTGTTGAGGTCGAGGACGCGAGGCTGCAAGACCTGCATGCGGCTGAAGGCGAGAAGTTGCCGCGTCATTGTGACGGCTTTGCCGGCGGCTTTCTGAATCTGATCGAGGCTATGGCGTTGTGAGTCGGCGAGTGAGCCGCGATCGATCAGGATGTCGCTGTGCCCGCGAATGATTGTGAGTAAGTTGTTAAAGTCATGCGCGACGCCGCCTGCGAGGCGGCCGACGGCTTCCATCTTGTGCGCCTGGCGCAATCGCTCTTCGAGAGCTTTTTGTTCGAGTTGCGATTTTTGAATTCCCGCACGCATGCGGTCGAACGCTTCGGTGACTTCAGCGACTTCGTCGCCGGTAGTGACTTCAAGCGGATACGCGAAATCGCCGCGTTCGAGGGCGTGCACGCCACCGACGAGATTTTCGAGCGGACGGGTAAACGTACCGGAGATGAGGAATACGAGGACACTGCCGCCGAGCACGCTGAGGCAGCCGAGAGCAATAAGGATGCGGTTGAGATCGCGCAGAAAGGACGTGGCGCGATCGAGCGACTTAAAAATGCTGAGAGTGACGCTGGCGTCGCCGTTTTCGGAAAGAGTGACCGTCGATACGAGAAATCGCTCGCGGCCGAGTTGAATTTCTTTGGCGACTAACGGGCCTCCCGGATAGTTGCGGCACAAGACGTCGAGATCGCTTTTCTGTTGAGCGTTGAGCGTGGATGCAACGATGGCGCCGCCATCGAAGTAGGCGATGTCGCCGTTGACGATGTTGCTGAAGTCGTGGGCGGCATGGTCCTGGATTTCGTGGCCGACAA
>DATAMU010000709.1:0-2577 GCA_036266605.1 Candidatus Acidiferrum sp.
ATCATCCCGCCTTCGCTCGTCAGCAGCGTCGGCACGACAACCATCGTTGTGAAGTCCGCCGGCACGCCCTTCTCGAAATTCAACTTCGGCAGCGATTGCGGAGGGAAAAGCGTCGTCGCCATCTGATTGATCAGCGCGATCGCGCATTCCGCTGCCGGCAACAGGAACAGCAGCACGATCACCCATCCGTTCACTTTGCCGTGTGAACCGAACACCGCCGCGGCCATAATGACCAGTGTCAAAAGCTCGATGCCGAGGATGTACGAGAAATCCGGCCAGCGCTTGATCAGCCGCTGCACACGCTCGGTAAATGTCGGCCGATACTCGATCGCCTTCTCGAGTTGCTTACGGCCATCATCGACGAGGTAGTAGCCGACGTGCGATTGCCGCAGCCGCACCCGCGCATCCGGCGAAGCCTGAATCGGCCGCGCCAACTCGACAATCTTTTCGGCAACTTCCTGCTCGGTCGCTTTCGAACGCTCCGCCAGCGCGGAGATGAGCTTGCGATAGTGGTCCCGGCTCTCGAAATCCATCGACGCGTACGCATCACACGGATCGCGCCGCAAAACCTGCTCGATCGCATTCACGCGTTCGAACATTTCCTTCCAATCCGTTCCATCAACGCGCCGCAGGCTGACGATGAGTTTTGTCATCAGCGACACAGGCTGTGCTTCCTTCGCAGCCTTCTCCGCCGCCAGTTCTTCCGTGGATTTCGCTTTCGCGTCGGCCGGCTCCACAGGCACAACGCTCTTCGCCACGTCGATTCCAGCGGCCTGTTCCGTTACGCCTTCCAGGACCGCCATCTTCGCGAAGGATTGCAGCTGCCACAGCTCGTTCATCTCCAGCGGCGCGACTTCCTGAATCGCGTTGAAGTACTTCTCGAATGTCCTTTCGTCGAACTGCTTCCCAACCGTATTCAAATAGCTTTCGACGGCCACGTAAGCCCGCGGCAATTTCCCCGATGCCGATTCCCCAACTCTCACCTGCGGCAAATCCGCAACCTTCTTCAGCATCGCCTTCGTCTGCTGCAACGAATTCCGCAACGCCGCCGCGCTCGCAAAAAAGATTTCCGCATCGCCAGTCGTCTTCATTCCGATCGACATCGCATCGCGAATTTCGATCAGCTTCGCTTCAAGCGCGGCCTTCGCCGTCTTCCACTTTGCCTCAATCGCGACAATCTTCCCGTCCGCATCCAGCTCGCTCCACGAACGCGCCTCGGCCTCCGCCGCCGCGCGCAGTTCAGCGTCGCCAATCTCCGAGTTCTGCCCAGCGCCGACGTAGTCCTTGCGCAAGCCGCCAATGCGCGGCAACTCCGCCGCCACTATCGGCTGATTGGGATCGAATGCGGGATGCTGTTGCGTAGCCATCGTTTCGTCCTTATCGGTAACTTGCTGCCTGCAACTCGAACATCTCGGCGTACCGGCCCTTGTTCTGCAAAAGTTCGTCGTGCGGGCCCTGCTCCGCGATCTGTCCGCCTTCCAAAACCAAAATCCGATCAGCCATCTTCACCGTCGAGAAGCGGTGCGAAATCAGCAGCGCCATTTTCCCCTTGGTGAGTTCGGCAAATCGCTCAAACACTTCGTGCTCCGACCGCGCGTCGAGCGCTGCGGTCGGTTCATCCAAAACCAGCACCTGCGCATCGCGCAGATACGCGCGTGCCAGCGCGATCTTCTGCCATTCGCCGCCCGACAAATCCGTGCCGCCTTCAAATCGGCGACCCAGCAACTGGTTGTAGCCATTCGGCAACTTGCGAATCACACCTTCAGCCAAACTCTTCTGCGCCGCCGAGCGCACGCGGAACGTGTTGTCCTGCTCTTCAATGCGCCCGATCGCGATGTTCTCGCTCGCCGTCATGTCGTACCGGACAAAGTCCTGGAAGATCACGCCGATCTCTTTCCAAATATCTTCGAGGTCGTAATCGCGCAGGTCCACGCCGTCCAGCAAAATCCGTCCGCCGGTCGGGTCGTACAGCCGAGTCAGCAGCTTGACGATCGTCGTTTTGCCTTGCCCGTTTTCGCCTACCAGCGCGATGCGTTCCGTCGGCCGCAGATTAAAGCTGACATTGCTTAAAACCTGGCGCGTCTGCCCGGGATAGTTGAACGAAACATTCTGAAATTCGAAACCCAGCCGGATCGGCCGCGGCGCACGAATAGCATTGGGCTTCGAGAAAACACGCGGCTTGAGATTGAAGAAGTCCAGCAGATCGGTGATGAACATCGCCTGATCGGCGATCGTCGAAAACGTCGTGAACACCGATTGAATGTTCGAGCTCGCCAGCGCGATCGCGCCGACCATGAAGTAAAACGTGCCGATGTCCAGCGACCCCGTCACCGTTTTAAAAATCACGAATGCGTAGCTACCGTAATACCCGATCGCGCTCAACGTCGTGAACGCCGTGCCGACGAGCAACCGGCGCTTCGCCAGGTTCACATTTTCAGCATGCAGTTGATTCGAAAGCTTCGAGTAACGCCCAACGAGATAATTCGCCAAGCCAAACAGCTTCAGTTCCTTCGCGCTTTCCTTGCTGCCGCCAACGATCCGCAGATAATCCATCTCGCGCTTCGCAGGCGTCTGCTT
>DATAMU010000710.1:0-2974 GCA_036266605.1 Candidatus Acidiferrum sp.
ATCCCACCGATGATTGCGATCTTGCGATACATCCAGCCTGTCTCTCCCCAGTTAAGAGCCAGCTATACCTAGCACCGTTCTAGTACCGGCCACTCGAGCCGCACAACACGACGCTGAATCCCGAGCGATTCGGATAAAAACGGGCCGATACCAATGTTTGAGCTATTAAAGTTTAATACGGAAGGGAAGGGCGTAAAGCCCGTTTGGTGTGCGACTTACCGCAAGTCTAACCCGGGCTAATTCTTCAATTTGAACTGCTATTGCTACCGTTCGTGGCTTTGGTAGCGCCGGCATCTTGCCGGCTGTTTTTCTTCCGGCCTAATCGCGTCCACCAATCGTCGGGGTGCCTCTTTACTCTTGAACACCCGTCGCCCAACCAACCATTCCGCCGTCCCTTAATTGCCTCAAAATGAAGTCGTGGCTGGCGTCGACCAATCCGTTCGGAACCCCGCGCCGAAGCAGTCCGTCCGGCAAAGCGTCTCGCTACCGTCGCGCATCGCGAGCCGGGTTCGCGCCCTCGCCGAAACGCGCCACACAACCGCGAGCCGCGTTCTCGTCGATTTGATCGAAACCGGCCTGCAAACCAAACAAGCCCAACACGAGCGATTCTTCGAAATCACCGATCAACTCGCCGAAGCCAAAGATCCCGCCGAACGCAAGCGTCTCCAGGAAGAACTCGCCCGCATCTCCTGCTGCAAGTAGTCCTCATACCGCAAATATTCAGTTGAGCTATTTCGGCCGCGAGGCGTGATTCCCCAACACTTCGTTCATCAAGTCTTGATAGTTTCCGCCACCTGCGCGATCCGCTTCGTTGCGAAACCAATCGAGAACATCGCGATCTAGGTGAATCGTGACCTTCTCCTTCGTCATCGGAACCTCTAGAACAGCTCCGCGCTTCGCCTTGCTGAAATCCTATTCACTTTTCATAGTCAGTTCGAATTACTTGCCTTCGAAGGGGTACCGGTCTTGGGATTGGACGGCGGCGGCGACTTTGCGGCGTAGGCCGATGGTATCGACGGCGCCACGCTTGCCGAAGCGCTTGAGCACGGCAATTTGCGTGGTGAGCATGTCGCCTTCGTGGACGGCGGCGAGCGCGCGGCGCGCTTCATGATCGACGCGCTCGGCGGCGTCTGCGATGAAAACACGAGCCGCATCGATCATCACCGATGCGGAGGATTCGCCCTTGGCCGCCGCTGCTTTCTGCGCGCGCAGCAGGCACGATTCCATCGCATAGACTTCCATCACGATGTTTGCGAGTGCTGCGACAAGTTCTTGCTCTTCGGCGAGCTTTTCGCGGAATCGCTGCACCGCGCCGCCTGCCGCTTGCAGGAAGATTTTTTTCGCGTTCGCGATCACACGCGCTTCGTCGGCGAGCACGCCTTCCTGAGATTCCTCAAAAGACGGTCCGGCGAGAATCTCGTCGGCAAGTTTCATCGCCGCCGGAATCAACGGCAATGATCCGGCCATCGCACGCTTCAACAACATCTGAATGATGAGCATGCGATTGATTTCGTTCGTGCCTTCAAAGATGCGATTCACGCGTGAATCGCGATACGCGCGGCAGACGGGATAGTCTTCGTGGAAGCCATAGCCGCCGAAAATCTGCACGGCTTCATCGACAACGAAGTCGAGCATTTCGCTGCCGTAGACCTTCGCGATCGAGCTTTCGATCGCATACTCTTCCAGCACTTTCATCGTGTTTGCGACTTTGTCCGCGCTGCCCGCCGACTCGGCGGACGACATTGCCGCTTCGATGTTTCCGGCGCTGCGATACACCATCGATTCAACCGCGAACAGCTGGATCGCCATCTCGGCCAGCTTTTCCTTCATCAATCCGAAATCGCCGATCTGTTTTCCGAACGCTTTGCGCTCTTTGGCGTATTTCGACGAGGTCATCAAAACATGCTTCGATCCGCCAATCGCAGACGCGCCAAGCGTGAAGCGCCCTGCATTTAAAACATTGAATGCAACGATGTGCCCGCGCCCAATCTCGTGCAGCACGTTTTCCTTGGGCACCTTGCAATTTTCGAGAAAGATTGGCGTCGTCGAGCTGCCATGAATGCCCATCTTGTGTTCTTCGTTTCCAGGCTTGCAGCCGGGGAACGCGCGCTCGACGATGAACGCCGTGAATTTCTCTCCATCAACCTTGGCGAATATCACGTACAGATCGGCGAACCCGCCGTTCGTGATCCACATCTTTTGGCCGTTGAGAATGTAGTGCGTGCCTTCTTTGTTCAGCTCGGCGCGGGTGAGCGAATTCTGCGCATCGGATCCTGCCTGTGGTTCCGACAAGCAATAGGCGCCGATCAATTCCGCCGAAGCCAGCTTCGGCAAATATTTCTTCTTTTGTTCTTCCGTGCCGAAATAAACGATCGGCAATGTTCCAATGCCGGCGTGCGCGCCGTGCGTGACCGCGAATCCTCCATAAATCGACAGCTTCTCCGTGAGCACTGTCGTTGCGATCTTGTCGAGTCCGGCGCCGCCGAATTCTTCGGGAATGCCGCCGCTGACCAATCCAACTTCTGCGGCCTTCCGAACCATATCGGCCATCAATCCGGGCTTCTTGTTCTCGAGGTCTTTCACGAATGGCAGGACTTCCTTCACCACGAACTCTTCTGCCGTCTGCCCGATCAGTTTCTGATCGTCGGTGAGATCCGCGGGAGTGAATACGTCCGCCGGCGCAGGGGATTCCAGCAAGAAGCTTCCGCCTTTTGCAGCCGTTCGATTCAAAGTCGCTGTCGCCATCGTCTTTCTCCTTACATCTCACGCTCGATCCGCTGACTCGCGAAATCCTAATTCAATCATACGCGCCTTAGAGCGCACTCTGGGACTGCGGTGTCTTCGGGCGCGTTGAACGGAAGTACAGCTATGCTCCGGCGCTTCCGAGCAGGCTATACAGCAGGAGCGCCAGCACGATGGCTGTGAACACAACGTACTTCCAATCTTTTTGATACATGAACGCAAACAGCGAAAA
>DATAMU010000711.1:0-2217 GCA_036266605.1 Candidatus Acidiferrum sp.
TCCGTGCGCGTTCACATAGCCAATATCGTCGGGGGAAAGCTTCGCATCTTTCAGCGCCGCCTTCATCACGCGATACGCGCCGTCGCCATTCTCGGCTGGCTGCGTGATGTGATACGCATCGCCCGACATGCCGTAGCCGACAATCTCGGCAAGAATCGGAGCGTTGCGCTTCTGCGCGTGCTCCAACGACTCAAGAATCAGAATTCCCGAACCTTCACCGACCACAAATCCGTCGCGTTGTGCGTCGAAGGGGCGGCTGGCGTGTGAGGGATCGTCATTACGCGTAGACAGCGCTTTCATCGAAGCGAATCCACCAACGCCCATCGGTGTGATCGTCGCTTCTGTGCCACCGCAAATCATCATTTCAGCGGCGCCGCGCTCAATAATCTTGAACGAATCGCCAATCGCATGAGCGGAGGCAGAGCAAGCAGTGGCAGTCGCCGAGTTCGGCCCGCGCGCACCGTAGCGAATTGAAATATGCCCCGATGCAAGATTCACAATCGCCGAGGGAATAAAGAACGGTGAGATTTTCCCCGGCCCGCCCTGCACGAGCTTCCAGTGCTCGCGCTCGATGATGTCGAATCCGCCGATGCCACTGGAAACGTAGACGCCAACTTCGTCGAGGTCGTTTTCAGTTTCCTTCGACCAGTTCGCCATCTTGATGGCGGCATCCGCCGCAGCCAGAGCGATCTGGATGAAGCGGCCCATCTTTTTCAATTCTTTTTTCTCGATCCACCGGAACGGATCAAAGTTTTTCACTTCGCCGGCAATGGTGCAGTCGAAGCCAGTGGTATCAAAGAGCGTGATGGTGCCAATGCCGCTTTGGCCGGCGACGAGATTTTTCCAACTCTCTTCCGTCCCGATGCCAAGCGCGCAGACCAATCCAACGCCCGTTACAACAACGCGGCGAGTCACAGGATTCTGCTCCCTGATGAGGTGATGAAACTCAGCGGTCCCTTACTTTCCCTTGGAGTGTTTGTCGATGTAATCGACGGCGTCTTTGACGGTCGTCATTTTTTCGGCGTCTTCGTCCGGGACCTCAATGCCAAAGGCTTCCTCGAAAGCCATGACCAGTTCAACTTGGTCCAGCGAATCGGCACCGAGATCGTCCACAAACGACGCGGTGGGGGTAACTTCGGCTTCGTCCACGCCGAGCTGTTCCACAATGATCTGCTTTACGCGCTCTTCAACGCTGGCCATTCCTGTATCCTCCACGATCTGCGAATCGTCGTGCTGGTTTGAGAGTGAGATTACTTTGGAGCGCTCGGCCCCACGCTACCCCGCTGCATTTGACCCGTTATTCGTAACCCAAACATTCTAGTTAGGCTGTAACGCAAGGTCAACTTTTGCGCAGGAAATTCCCAGCCTGGATTGTCGCGGCCTCCGTTCGCGCTTGCGCTTACGCCAAATGCATGCCGCCGTTCACGTTAAGGACGTGGCCGGTGATGTAACCCGCTTCGTCGCTGGCGAGAAAAACGATCGCGGAGGCGACGTCGCGCGGCGAACCCATGCGGCCGAGCGGGATGCGCGTCTTCAATTCTTCTTTCACCTTGTCGGGTAGCGCGTCGGTCATCGGCGTTTCGATGAATCCGGGTGCGACAGCATTCACCGTGATATTGCGCGAGGCGATTTCGATGGCGACGGCTTTCGTCAGGCCGATGAGTCCGGCCTTGGCCGCGACATAATTCGCCTGACCGGCATTGCCGGACTGCGCGACGACGCTGCTGATGTTGATGATGCGTCCTGCGCGGGCGCGCATCATCGTCGAGAGAGCTTGCTGAATGCAGAGATGCGCGCCGGTGAGATTGGTTTTCAGGACGGCTTCCCAATCGTCGGGCTTCATGCGCATCGAAAGACCGTCGCGGGTGATGGCGGCGTTGTTGACGAGAATGTCGAGGCGGCCGAACTTGTCGAGGACATGCTTGAAGCCGGCTTTGACTTGCTCGGCGTCGGCGACGTCCATCTTTACGGCGAGCGCAGCGCCACCGGCGGATTCGATTTCGCCGACAAGCGATGCGAGCTTCTCTTCGTTGCGGGCGGCGACGGCGACCTTGGCGCCGGCTTGTGCCAAAGCGAGAGCGGTGTCGCGGCCGATGCCTTGGGACGCGCCGGTGATGAGGGCTACTTTGTCTTTCAGGCTGAACATGTCGATGTTGGCCTCAGTCGCATACGAACTCGAACGAGTTGCTTGTGGTGAATGCGCAAAAGGCTTTTACC
>DATAMU010000712.1:0-3646 GCA_036266605.1 Candidatus Acidiferrum sp.
CTCTGGAGTTTCACGTCCGCTATCGCGATTGCACGGATCGTACGCTATTTCGCCATCGGCTATCTGGCGGTGCGCTACGGCTCGCAAGCGCTGCCGTATCTCGCGACGCACAAGTTGACGGTGATCGCGGCGCTGATCGTCCTCGTCGGCGTCAGCTATGCCGCTTCGAAATTCATCATGTACGAAAAGAAAGTCCACGAGCACGAGCAGAAGTCCTAGCGGCGAACGCCGTTCCGCTCCCAAACAAGCTCATCGTTCAAAACTTTTCCGTTCGCATCCACAACGACGCGCACGAGGACTTGTTTCCGTTCTCCGGCCGCCGCGTAACTCAGATCCCGGATCCCCACTTCGTAGCCGTCGGTCCTCTTTTCGATGTCGGCCTTCGGAAATCGCGCCACCGCAAGAAACGCTTTCGCAGCCCGCGTGTTCTGTGCCAAAGCGAGCATCGCCGACGGTTCGGGTTTGAACAATGTGTCTCCGTTGTCTGCGTCGAACTGCGAACTGGTGAAAATACTGACGTCCGGTTCGTGGAGCGCGCGTTCTGTTTCAACGATTCCATGCCAGATGAAGGGCGACGCCGCATCAGCGAATGCGGCCACGCGATGCGGCTGCCCGGTGTCGTAGCCTCGACCCTGCAGTGTCGCAATTGCATTGCCGTGAAGATCGGCCCGCATGCCGACGTAAAGGGCGAGGACGACGAGACCGAGAATCGCGCCAATTCGACCTCGGGCTCCGCGCCCTTTCACACCGATCTCATCGGTGACAAGTCGCGTCAGCTCCGGCAGTAAGAGAGCCGCCAGCAAAATCGCAATGATCCACGGATCGACGCGCGGCAACCAATCCAGCGCCACGCGCTGGCGACTCAGCGGCCAGAAAATCATCGTGCCGGCCGATTGAGCGGAGTCCAATGCCAAGTGGAGCAGTCCGGCTGACATCACCGCCCAAAAAAACGCCGCTCCCGTGTAGGGGCGCAGCATTGCTGCGCCCCAGCTTGCCCGAGCGTCAGCCTTGCCCCGACTCCCGAACCAATACGCCCCGCCTAAACTCACACCGACAACCACAAAGGCGAAAATCGAGTGTAAGTAAGTCCGGTGCCACGCCAGATAGGCTCCCGGACTCACCATCGAACTGAAAAAATCGACGTTTGCGATCGTCCCGGCAACAACAATCACAGCCCAGGCTCGCCAGCCCGCCTGCGGCACCAACGCACGCGCAACCACCAGCGAAGCCAGACCTTGCGTTCCGATGTCCATCGATATTTTTTTGAAATCAGGCGACGGCGCGAACTTTTTGCGTCGCGCTATCTTGTGGCACAAGCAGCCTCAGCGCGCGCGGAACAATCTTGAACTCAATCGGCAAGCGCGCCAGCGGCTCGCCATCCACCTGTGCGTACACGGGATTGCTATCCAGCGGTTCGCAAACGACGGAATCCGCCTTCCAGAAGTGCACGCCATCCGTCCCTCGAAGTTTGTTGAACCACAAGCTTGGCAAATAACTCAGATAGCGAAGCCCGCTCTGCGTCTCCAGCGTCATCAACTCGAATTTGTCTTCGAACAAATCCGCGTCCGTCGTGATCTTGAACGGCCCGCCGTAATTCTTTGTTCGCCCGACGACCACTAAGCTTGAATCGATCTGCACGTTGTCCGCGATCACGCGAAAATGCGGAAACTTATAGCGCAGCACTTCGCGGGCGCCCTGCCACCAGTAGGCAAGGATACCGACGCGAGCCTTCAAATCCAGATCGACGGCGTAAACGATCATCCCGTCCGGTCCTGCGCCCGCCACGCTTAAAAACCATCGTTTTTTCTCGGGTTCGTTGAGTGGCGTGGCCAAGCCCAGCGCAATGTCTCGCACCTCGCCGTGCAGCAGCTTCTCAGCCGCGCCGGGAATATCCCAGGGAAGGTTCAACTCCTTCGCCAAAATATTCGCGGTTCCTCCAGGAAGCAGCGCGAGCGGAACACGATGCCCGTTTTGCGCGCCGGCGAGCCCGTTGACGACTTCATTCAAAGTGCCGTCGCCGCCGCACGCAATCACAAGCTGCCGGCCTTCATTTGTAGCACGCTGTGCGATCTCCGTCGCATCGCCCGGGCCGCGCGTCTCGACGAGCTCTGCTTCAATCCCACCCGTCGCCAAAATTTTTCGAGCTTGATCGAGCAGCGGCCGCCGCGTCTTGCCTCCGTTTCCGGCATTCGGGTTATGAATCAGCAACGCGTTTTGTGGATTGTCGTTCATCGGCCGTCCTGCGTGAATTTTGCTTCGAACACTCTGCCCTCGCTCTAACCCGCCGTCCCAGCCCGTGCCTGTCATTCTAAGTGAAGCGAACGATCTCAGCCGTATGCCATTCAAAAGCATCGGCCCGTGGCCCGCGCACTGCTTTGCAGAAATCCCATTCTATATAATATGAATTAGAATCAAGTTAACGTTCTCTCGAGGGTTCCATGCCCAAGGCTGTTCCGGCGAAACACGAAATCGAGCAACTCCGCGACAAGATTCGCCACCACGACTATCAATATTACGTCCTCGACGAGCCTGAGCTCACCGACGCTGCCTACGACCGGCTGATGAACCGGTTGAAAGAGCTCGAAGCGGCCAATCCAAAGCTAATCACGCCCGATTCGCCAACTGCCCGCGTCGGCGGCACTCCGCGTGCCGGATTTCAGACCGTTCGCCACGCGCGCCCTATGCTCAGTCTCGACAATGCTTTTTCCTATGAGGCTCTCGGTGATTTCGATCGCCGTGTGCGGCAGGGAATCGGCCGTGAAAAGATTGAATACGTCGCCGAGCACAAATTCGACGGCCTCAGCATTTCGCTCCAATATGAGGACGGAATCCTGGTCCGCGGCGTGACACGCGGCGACGGCAGCACCGGCGAAGACGTGACGCCAAACGTGAAGACGATTCGCTCGGTTCCTTTGCGCATCGACGCCGCTTTAATCAAAAAAACGAAGCTGAAGCCGACCTTCGAAGTCCGCGGCGAAGTTCTGATGACGCGAAAAGCGTTCGAAGCGATGAACCGCCATCAGGAGCAGATGGGCGCGAAGGTTTTCGTCAATCCTCGCAACGCCGCGGCAGGCTCGGTTCGCGTGCTCGATCCTTCGATCACCGCGCAGCGTCGCCTCGAATTTTTTGCCTACTACCTCCTGGTCGATGGACTCGAGCCTTTCTCGAAACATTCCGAATCACTCGAAGCACTCAAGCAATTGCGGTTCCGCGCTTCCGACGATTGGAAATTGTGCGATGGCATCGAGAAAGTGCTCGCCTACTGCGACGCGTGGGAGCCGAAACGCGAGCATTTGCCTTACGAAATCGACGGTGTCGTGATTAAAGTGAATTCGACAGGAATCCAGCGCGAATTGGGCTTCACCGCCAAGGCGCCGCGCTGGGCTATCGCTTACAAGTATCCCGCGCGCCAGGAAACCACCGTCGTCAACGACATTCGCGTCCAGGTTGGCCGCACTGGAACGCTGACGCCCGTCGCCGTCCTCGAACCCGTGCAAGTCGGAGGCGTCACTGTCAGCCGTTCCACCCTCCATAACATGGACGAAATCGAGCGTCTCGGCCTGCAGATCGGCGATACGGTCCTGATCGAGCGCGCTGGTGAAGTCATTCCGCACGTCCTCAAGGTCATTAAAGAAGCCGCCAACCG
>DATAMU010000713.1:0-1744 GCA_036266605.1 Candidatus Acidiferrum sp.
ACGATATTTTCGCTGAAATCCTTGAGCCGCGCGATTTCCAGCGCCTTCTGTTCGAGCGAGTTGTAAAGCTGCGCATTGTCGAGCGCGACCGCGACGTAACCCGCGATCGTCTGTACCAGCTCGACGTCATCGCTCGAAAGAAAATCGCCGTCAACCGTCTTGCCGAGCCCCAGCACCGCAACCGTCCGCTCGCGAATCCGGCACGGCACGAAATAATTCAAATCAAGCTGCTCGAGCGTCTGGCGAACCGAATCGCTAACGTCTCTCGCCGCGCGGGGCGACTCAAAAAAGAGTGCCCCACGGGCGAACTCGGGCCGGGCCGGCTCGAGGAAAGTAAGATCCATGGGTTCCGAAAGCCGCACACCCATCGAACGCGCCAGGCGCATCTGTCCGGGCTGTATCGGGTCTTCCATAAAAATCGCAAGCCGATCGACGAGCAGCGTCTGCGAAATGCGGTCCATCACCGACCCCAGCATGGGATCGAAGCGCACTTCGTTGGTGAGCGTGCGGCCAAATTCAATCAGCGTCCGCCGATAGTCGAGCCGGTCGCGATAGAAGAAACGATCGAGCCGCGCCTGAATCCATTCGCGGAACGGTTGGAACAAAAAGGCCGCGATGACGATGGCGATCATGCCGCCCACGGGGCCGGTCGTCTGCGCGTGAAAAAGATCGGCGATAAGCGCAATCAGCGCGAAATAAATCGAAGCGATCGCCGCCGTTGCCGCCGTGTACGCCAAGCCGCGCTTGAAGATGATGTCCACGTCCATCAAGCGGTAGCGAATGATGGCGTAACCAAAACAGAGCGGGATCAGCACCAGGCTCAGAGCCGAGAATTTCGTCCACGCCGGCGGCACCGCGTCGAGCACGAAGGGCACGACGTACATCAGCCCGAACGGCAGCGTCCCGGCCAGCGTGCCGAACGTCAGCCACTTCAACTGCTGCCTTAGAACACCCGAGGGCGCCTCGCGAAAGCTCTTGTAGAAAACCAGCGCGGCCGCGACAAAATAAATCGCGAGATAGCTGTACTCAATCTTGTCGAGCAGGATGCGCGAGCCCAGCCAAGGCACAAAACCCAGCGCGTTCAGCGCGATGCTCACGTGGAACAGAATCAGCAGCGAGGGAGGCCCGTAGACCAGCGCCAGCTTCGAGAACGACTTCGCAGCGCCTTCGGCGCGCTCCGGGAAGACCAGCGCGAAGTGGAACAGCAGTGCCGGCGCCAGCATCAGCGAAGCGATTTTCGCCCAATAAACCTCGTAGTCGAACGCGTCGAGTTTTCCGCTGTAGTGGAACGAGAACAGAACGAACGAAAAAAGGCAGAAAACGTAGAAGTGCACCGCGCGCGGCGCATTCCACCGACGCACGAAAATAAATAAACCAATGAAGAGATACAGCAGCCCGACAACGCGCTCGTAATTTTCGATCGAAGCCGGTTTTTCGGCGGGAACCGTAATCAGCCGCGTCTCAAACTCGCGCCCGTTGCGCGCCAGCTTGTAGCGCACCTGCGTCCACAGCCCCGCGCGAAACAGCCGCTTCGTGACTTGGACCTGGTTGTGAACCGGGTAGTCGTCGATCGCCGTGAGAACGTCGTCCGGACGAACGCCCGCCCGGGCCGCCGGCGAATTCGGAGTTACCTTCCAGGCCTGAGCGCCCGACGTCGTATCCAGCCAAGCCACCCCGTCGTCCGGGATGTCGTAAATCTCCCGCTGGCGGAAGTTAATCCAGGCGTAGATCACCGCAACTAACG
>DATAMU010000714.1:0-6799 GCA_036266605.1 Candidatus Acidiferrum sp.
CCGTCCGCAAAGGCATCATCTCCTAGTCGTTTCCAAGACTACCTCCTCGATCGCCACGAGTCGGCCGCTGAGAGGATGCAGTGGCGCAGCACCGCTGCGCCCCAAGTCCGCGAGATTTCAACCAGATGGCCCTGTGCCCGAAGCTTTCAGATGGAGGCTCTATCTAGGCCAAAAATCTCTTCAGTGGCTCCCAATAGCGCAAGTACCACCCCGAATCCAAATGCCGAAAATTGCCTTCCGGGAATCCGGTGTGATCTAGGATTAGTTTGGTTTGAGAAGCCCAATCCTTCAGCTCAAACCTGACAAGCGTGTATATCCCAGCTTCCCAATCCGCCGGGCGCCACGCCTGTACGATTCGCTGGTTGCCCACGAGTTCCACGTTTCTTCCCGTGATCAATCCACCAAAAATGGAAAAGCCGCCGCCGACTCCTCGATCGATTTCGGCCGCCATTCCAGTAAATGCCGCGAACTGCTTGGAATCCAGTAGTGCCTCGTAGATTCTCTGTCGGCTCGCCTTGATCTCAATCTCTTGATGAAGATAGGTCAACAAGCCTTCGATTCCGGTGCTTTGCGGTTCCTTGATTTTCTCTTGCTCCCCATTGGGTTCGGAGTGTCCCCAAGTCCTTGCGCTCGTCATCAAAGCACCAGCTGCCGCGAATGTTCCAGCAATCAGCTTGCGTCGGCCAGAGGACACCACCAGCGCATTCGAACGATTCTGCTCGGATATCATCGTCTTTGACCTCACCCCGTTTCAGCGATTTGCCTGCACTTCCTGCATACGACCACACAACCAAAATATGTTCAAAATAATCTTTTGCTAACCAGCTCTCAGGAATTCATACTCCCAACCTTCCCTTTGGAGGCCTTATGCCATATCCCCCCGGACATCGCGCGGCGGTGAGGAAAGTCATCGTCAACAGTGCGCGCCGCTTGTTCAATCGCTACGGCTTCGAAAACGTGTCGGTGCAACAAATTATGGCGGGTGCCGGCCTGACGCACGGCGGGTTCTATAGCTATTTCAAAAGCAAAAGTGATCTCTACAAGGAAGTCTTAGGCTGCTTTCTCACAGACCCGGAGTGGAAGAATTGCTGGGAAGGCATTCATGTCGATTTATCTTCAACGGACGTCGGCCCGCAGGTCGTTCGAGCCTATCTCTCGCGTCAACATTTCGAGGACGTCGAAAACTCATGTCCTATGATTGCCCTGCCGAGTGATGTCGCGCGCTGCGGCAAAAATGTGAAGCAGGCATACGAGACGGTTTTCAAAGCGATGGTCAGCGTATTAGAGCGTAGTGTTGCTGAGAAGCCACAACCTCGTCGCACCAAGGCGCGTGCAATTGCCGCTCTGTGTGTAGGCGGCATGGTTGCGGCTCGTTCTTTGGCTGACCAGGCACTGGCCGACGAGCTGCGCGATGCATGCATGGCAACAGCATTAAAGTTGGGCAACTGGGATGCCCGGGCGGCAAAAGCGAAATCCCGATAACCTTCGGCCTCAATTTATCCTTTGGCCCACGAAGAGTGCCCGCTCAAATCCGCAGAAAAATCTTCTTCCGATACATCCAAAAAAGAATCAACCAGCAAACCGCAAGTACCGCCAAACCTTCAAAAAATGGCTGAAGCTCGGCCCCTGCAAAAGCAAAAAAACTCGATCCCAAGTGAATCCGAAATGTAGACATGATGAAGTTAGGCAGTAGATGCGCGATCAGGTACGCCGCCATTGAATTCATCCCAACCACTACCAGCGGAAACGCCCACTTCCTGTACCCTTTCGCCTCAATGACCCAACTCAACGCCGCCAGGAACAGAAAACAGATCCCGCCGCTGAACAGCGTCCAGCTCGGCGTCCAAATTCGCTTCACGATCGGGCAGATTCCCGCAACGTGCAGAAGCAAACCGATCGCTAGTCCTCCGATTCCCGCCAAGACTAATTTCTTCAACGGAACCTGCGGAGCCGCAGCTCGCAACCATCGCCCCGCGAACAATCCCAGAATCATCGTCCCCAGCGTCGGAATAAAGCTCAGCGTCAAATACCCGCCATCATTCGCAACGAACGGCGACGTCCGCGGAAATAGATTCAAAAACCACTGATCGAACGCGTTCCCCAGGTTCGCATTCTTGTTCCAGTGCGCCATGAATCCCGAAAAATTGTGCGCCTGCGACCAATTCGCCGGAACGCCAACTGCCTGCCAATCGAAACCCGGCCCCGCCACGGGATACAACGCCCACGCCAGCCAGTACGCGAACAAAATCGAGCCAAACGCGACCCAAATCCACTTCTCGCGCTTCACATACCCCAGCAAAAACAGAAACACGTACCCGCATCCAATTTGCGTCAACGTATCCTCAAACGTGAAATACGTTTGCGGCCTTTCCAGCGAGCGCAAAAAAAATCCCAAAATAATCAACACAAACGCACGCCAGATCGCATGCCCTAACTGCTCGCCAAAGCTCTTGCCCTTCGCCGTCCGGCTGGCAATCGAATACGGCAGCGCCACGCCAACCAGAAAAGAAAACCCCGGCTGGATCGTATCGTGCAGCGAACAGCCCACCCACTCCACGTGCGATTGGTTGTAACTCAAAAAGCTCCAGAACCAGCTTCCCGGAAACGCCTTCGCCACCTGCGAGAACCGCAACACCTCGCCCATCATGAGCAGCATCACAAGTCCGCGATAAGCATCCACCGCAATATTCCGCGGCGCGACAGCGCTCGCAGCCACCGGCCGCGTCGCCGCCTGCTCCACCACCATCGGAAATGATGCCGTCCCCGCAACCGTGCTCATATCGCCGACCCGTTCCGCACCTTCCACTTCCCGCCCGTAAAGTCCGGAAACTTCTGCGGCGCGCTACCCTGCGCCACCGACTTCTCGCTCAGTCCGCCGATCGCGCTCCACGCCGCCGCATCATACACATCGATATCCGGCTCCAGCCCTTCGCGCAAGCACTGCCCCAATCGCAGCAACATCAAATAATCCATCCCGCCGTGCCCTTTGTCCTCGGCGTCTTTTCCGTGCTCTTTCCAAAGTTTGTGCTCGTACTGCCCGCGATAGGAATCCAGCCCCGTGAACGCTTCCTCACCCTTCTGCCCATCGAAAAAAATCCGGTCCGGATATCCGCGAAACACGCCCTTCACGCCCTTGATCAAATTAATCCGATCGTACGGCTGCGGATTCACCACGTCATGCTGCACCATGATCGTCCGCCCTTTCGCCGTTTTGATCAGCGAAGTGTTCATGTCCCCGCAAATATACTTCTCTTTCCATTTCGGACTATCCTTCGGCACCGTCGCTTCGCGATACGCATCCAGTCCCGCTTCCGGCGAACTCATCGACACAATGTATTCAAACTTGTCGCCGCGATTGATCCCCATGTAGTTCGCCACCGGCCCAAGCCCATGCGTCGGATACATATTCCCATTCAATTTCGTATGCCAATCGCGCCGCCACAATCCCTCGCTCCGATCCTCATTCACGATCTTCCGCAAATCGTGAATGTAGGCGCCCTCGCCATGCAGCAATTCCCCAAACACTCCCGCGCGAACCATATTCATCACCAGAAGTTCGCTCTCGCCGTAGCAGCAATTCTCCATGATCATGCAGTGCCGCCGCGTCTTTTCCGACGCCTCGACGATCTGCTCGCATTCTTCTACGGTCACAACCGCCGGCACTTCCAGTCCCGCGTGTGCTCCACCCTTCATCGCCGCGATCCCCATCGGCGCATGCCACTGCCACGGCGTAGCGATGTAAATAAAATCCAGATCGTTCCGCTTACAAAGATTCTCGTAATCGTGTTCCCCGTTCGCGTAAATCTCCGGCTTCTTGCCGCCGGCCTTTTCCACCAATTCCTGCGCGTTCGTCGCGTGCTCTTTCACCGAGTCGCAGATTGCATTCACCTGCACATGCGGCACCGCCAAAAAATTCTTCAGCATGCCTGTCCCGCGCGAGCCAACCCCAATCACGCCGAGCCGCACCGTATCCCGCGCCTCAAACTTCACGCCGACCATCGACCCGCTGTTCGCAGCCGCCGCGCCGGCCGCAGGCGACACCTCGGCCGCCGATCGCACCTCTCTCAACTCCGCGCCGTTCAGCCGCGCGCCCGCAAGCCCCGCTCCAACCAATCCCGCCCCCGCCAACCCAACACCAGTCCGCAGCAACTGCCTCCGCGAGACCTGCAGCTGTTCTTTCTTCTTCTCGTCGCTCTTCATCGAGTTGTCCTATTCGCTGGATTGCGTGCTTCGTGCCCGAACGCCCGCATGTTACACGATTGCGACCCTTTTTAGACCGAAACTATCCGAAACCTTTCGAAATCAATTATCACCTCCGTCAACCTCACTCAGCGCCATCCCGATCACACCTGGCAATAGGGTGCCGCACCCTCAGTTTTCAGAGGGTGCGGGTTTAGACTCAACCCCACCAAGTCGGCGCCATAATCGCAACTTTGTGGTGCGCAGCACTGCCTTGCCCTGAGATTCGAAGGGTGCGCCCCATGTCCGCAAACTCTCAAAAACTTGGCATCCCCCACCCCGCCCCAGCATCCAACCTTTAATCCAGGCGATGTCAGCAAACTTGAATATGTGAGGCTGAACTGTGTCCGAATCCCCCGATATCCGCCTGACCCGCCTCCCTCTCGCCAACTCCTCCGGCCAGCTCCCCGCCCTCGGCTTCGGCACCCTGATCCCCGATCCCGCCCTCACCATCTCCGCCACCCGCGACGCCCTCATCGCCGGCTTCCGCCACTTCGACTGCGCCGAACGCTACGGCAACGAGCGCGAGGTCGGCCAAGCCCTCCGCGAAGCCCTCTCCGCCACCGGCCTCGCGCGCGAAAAAATCTTCGTCACCACAAAAGTCTGGAACACCAATCACCGCCCCGACCGCGTCGAACCCGCCTTCGAAGCCAGCCTCCAAAGACTAGGCCTCGACTATCTCGACCTCTACCTCATCCACACTCCCTACGCCTTCCAACCAGGCGACAACTACGACCCGCGCGACAAAGACCGCAACCCCATCTACGACCGCGACACAACTCTCCTCGACACCTGGCGCGCGATGGAGTCTCTCGTCGATCACGGCAAGTGCCGCGCCATCGGCCTCTCCGACATCACCCTCGAAGTGCTCAAGCCCATCGTCGATTCCGCCCGCATCAAGCCCGCCGTCGTTCAAGTCGAATCGCATCCCTATCTCCCCGAACACGAACTCCTGCAATACTGCAACGAAAACGGCATCGTCCTCTTGGCCTTCGCCCCGCTCGGCCACGGCATGAAACCCGGCCTGCTCGAAGATCCCGTCATCACCTCCGTCGCATCAAAACTCGGCAAAACTCCCGCACAAGTTTTGCTCGCATGGGCGATTCAGCGCGGCACCGCGCTCCTCACCACTCCCCGTTCCGCCGACCGCGCCAAAGAAAATTTCGACATCGCTCGCCTCCCCCAGGACGCCTTCGACGAAATCAATCGCATCCAAACGCGCCAGCGCCTGAACTCCGTCGTAAACACCGGCGTCCCCGGCTTCATCCCGCAAACAAAATCCACCGCCCCCGGAAAATAAATTCGCGAAAATAATTTTTGAAAATGTGAAACGAGAAGGTGAGTAAGACATGGAACCGAAACTACAGCGGGAAAATGCGACACCAGATCAGGAATCCCAAATCCGCGCCGCCCTCGACAAACATTGGCAAGCCTCAGCCTCCGGCGACGTCGACACCGAACACGAAATCTACGCCGACGATTCCGTCTGCGACTATCCCCAGTCCGGCGAGCGCATTCTCGGCCCCGCAAATCTGAAGGCTCTCCGCAGCCATCACCCCGGCAAACCCTCCGGCTTCAAAATCAAGCGCGTGGTCGGCAGCGGCAATCTCTGGGTCACCGAATACACCATCAACTACAAAGGCCAATCCGCCTTCACCGTCAGCATCATGGAATTCCGCAACGACGCCAAAGTCGTCCACGAAACTCAATATTTCACCGATCCCTTCGAAGCCCCCGCCTGGCGCAAACAATGGGTTCAACAAGCCACACAAATGCCCAGCTGACCGCCGCTAACTTCAGCGGAATGAACACGATGCAACTCGCTGATAGTTCTCGTCTCGACGGGCGGTTGGGACTGTTATGATTGACTCGTGAAGAAACCTGTGAAAAAGGCTCCCGCCGCAGCAAAGAAGCCAAAGCCAAAACGGCAGCGCGCTCGCGTAAGTGTCAATCAGATCGCCGCCGAACCCATGCAAATTTTGGGGAACGCAACTCGCCCACCCGAAGTAGGCGAGGTTCTGAAAGTCCTGCCGGATCGCCTTCAAAGCACCGTCTTCGCCAAAACCGTGAAGGTAGACCGCATCACCGTCGAAGCCGGCGTCACCACCATCTACGCCACAACCTTCTGATTTCGTAGCGCCGGCACCCTTGCCGGCGTTTTTTCACACGTCATTGGCCATCGTCAATACCGCACTCAAGAAGTGGACCGATGCAAGTACGACCACACCAACCAAACCGATGTCCCGGCGAACATCGCTGTATAAGTCGCAAGGTTCGCGTTGCGAACCGCAATTCGCACATCCAGCAGCTCCGCTTCAGACACGTCATCGTTCCTCATCATAAGGCGCACCACCGTATACTCGACGCCATAGGACGCAAAGAAGAACGGAATCAACAATATAAGACAAGCGGCTGCGATGACCCACGGCGTACCCGTCGGCCCGATCCACGCTGAACCGACAAGCAGAAACACCGCTTTTGCGAGAGGGCTGTCTCCATACCGTTCGACTTGCGATTCGAAGACCTGAAAAAACGAAAACTCCAGCAGCAACATCACCAT
>DATAMU010000715.1:0-2209 GCA_036266605.1 Candidatus Acidiferrum sp.
CAGGCAATCGCAGCCAGGCCAGCGTGCGAAGTCCCACCGCTCCGATGATCATCAGGATGAAATTGGCAGCCGGGCCCGCCAGAGCCATCAATCCCGCCCGTTTTGGATACCTGCGTTCCCATGCCGGATCGAATGGCGCGCTCGCCCAACCGATCATCTGTCCCATAAATAGAAACGCCGCGATGGGGATGATGACCATGCCCCAAAACTCTCGACGGATGTGCGGAATCGGATTGAGTGTGACCTGGCCATTCAATGCCGCCGTCGAATCGCCCCCCCACTTTGCGACCAGCGCGTGCGAGGCTTCGTGGCACGTGGTGGAGAAAAGAAAAACAATGTAATAAATGAATCCAATGGTGAGAAATTGGGGCGTCAGCTCAGGCATTCGGGTACGGTAGAGGTTCGCGCTCCTGTTTGCAAGTTACCGCCAACAAAGAAGTTCTCATCGAACGCTGCCGCGCTTTGTCAACGCGCGATCAATCGACGATTTCTCCTGCGGTGTTAGCGGTCTCGTCTCGCCCCGTTGCAATTCTCCCAGAGCCAACGGCCCGATTGAGACGCGAACCAGTCGCAGCACTTCGATTCCCAGCGATTCGAACATGCGCCGGATGTGGCGGTTTTTTCCCTCATCGAGCGCCACTTCGACCCATGAATTCTTTTCTCCGGAGCGCAGCAGGCCGGCGTGTTTGGCGGTCAGGAATTCCCCGCGGTCTTCGACGCCGCCTCTCAATGTATCGAACAGCGTATCGTCCGCAATGGCGGCGATCTGTACGTGGTAAATCTTGTCGAGGTGCGACTCGGGCGCGGTGATTCGCGCGGCCCACTCCGAATCGTTCGTCATCAGCAGCAGCCCTTCGCTCGCCTTGTCGAGCCGGCCGACCGGCGCGATCCAGCGCGCGTCAGGATCCTTCCATTGCTCGGGCAGGAAATCGTAGACCGTCGCTCGACCCTTCTCATCCGCCGCCGTCGTCACGACGCCACGCTCTTTGTTTAGAACCAGATAGATTTTATTTTTGGCGACGGCCGGCTGCCCATCGACTTCAATGCGATCCACTCCGATTCGCACCGGCGCTTCGGGATTCCGCGTGGTCGCGCCCGACAACCGAACTCTTCCATCTGCGATCCATGCGCACGCCTGCGAACGCGAGCATATGCCTAATTTTGAAAGAGCACGCGCGAGCCCGACGCGGCGTTCGGAATCGCTTGGCGCGAAAGACTTGTTCGAACGATTTTTGCCACGATTCTGTTGTCGGCGAGGCACTGCGACACTATACGACACCATGCGCTGACAGCGGCCCATGCGCTGATTCGTAGCGCCGTAAGGTCTTGAAGTGATTGGGAATCGGCAGAAAAGAACGTCAGAAGAAGGAGAAGCGTCGCGTCCCAGCCCTACCGCCTCTTTTCGAAGCGTACCACGCCGCTCCCCCTCCTCCAACTTGCGAACTTGGTAGCCCGCACGACGATACTCGCAATCCTTTTTCGGTGAATCCATACCCCAGATACGGTAGACACCCTCACGAGGGTGATAGCACCGCTGCCGGACGGAAATTTTTAGAATTGAGTCCGAATGACTATCTTTCAGCCAAATTCCCTAACTGCATCTCGGTGCGTTTCAGTGAGAAATTCGATGAATGGTGGGGGACCGTCACCTTAAGGAAGAAAATGGCGCACCCCGAGGGACTTGAACCCCCAACCCTCTGGTTCGAAGCCAGATGCTCTATCCAATTGAGCTAGGGGTGCGTCGTTTTGGTATTGTACAGCAAGGACGCTACCAGGCATGTGCCTTCGCAGGCAGAACTCACAGAACCCTAGTGTCATACCGACAGCTTCATACCGACAACTTTAACTCCCGGATCGCATCGCCCGCGCCGCTAAGATTCGCCAGCCGCATCTCCGAATACTTTCGCGACAAAAGTACTCCCGGCGCCCCCGCCTGAAACGCCGCCGTGACCGCCGCTTTCACGCTCTCCGGCGTGCACTTGCTGTTGCCTTTTTCCGTTGGAATATCGATATCGATTCCCGGCCAGATCAGGGTCTTTGTCCCCTCCACGCCCGCCAGCGCACGCTTCGTTTCGCGAAACACATAGTCCGGCGAAAGCCCGGTGTGCGGAATGTCGGCGTAGCTCCGCTCCTTCAAATTCATCAGCGCATAGTTCATTTCAATGATCGCCGGCTTCGACATGTCTCCATAAATCGTCGAACCGATGTT
>DATAMU010000716.1:0-2207 GCA_036266605.1 Candidatus Acidiferrum sp.
TCGACGTTGCGAATTCTCCATCGATATCTTTTGTATCCTCAAAGCTCGCCACTCACTCAAAACGAAGGATTTCTACCGGTAAGAGACGCGATGCCGCTCGCGCCGGTAGCAGTGTTGCGCCGATTGAAATCGCCATCGCCACAATCGTGATCCAAATTCCATCCCAAATGCTCGGATGAAATGGCACGAACGGCACTGAATACACCTGCGGATCGAGCGGAATCAAACGAAACGTTCCGGCAACAAACGAAAACGTATATCCGACGATGAGGCCGATGATCGTTCCGGTTGCGCCGATGGTGATTCCCTGCAATAAGAAGATGCGGCGCACCTGTTCGCGTCGCGTTCCCATCGACATCAGCACGGCGATATCGCGCGCCTTGTCCGTGACCGTCATCGACAGCACCACCAGCACATTCAACCCGGCCACAAAGGTTATCAAACCAATGAAGATCGCCGTCACCAGCTTTTCGAGCCGCAGCGCCCGGAACAGAGCGCGGTTTTCTTCCATCCAGGTGCTCGCCGCAAAGCTTTCGCCAGCCTCTAGCTCAAGACGCTGGCCGAATTGGTCGGCCAGCTCCGGCTGGGCGAGGCGGAACTCCAGCACGTTCACAATGTCACCGGTGCCCGAAAGCTCCTGCGCCGCACCGAGCGTCATAAAGCACCAGTTTTCGTCGTAGTCGTAAAAGCCGGAATCGAAAACCCCGGCCACGCGAAAACGCCTCGTTCGCGGCACCATTCCAAACGGAGTGAGCCGGCCCTGAGGGCTTGTGAGTGTGACGTAGTCGCCCGGTTTGATCTTCCATTCCTGAGAAAGCTGCTTACCGATCAGCAGCGCTTCGATGCCGTCGGCATCGCGAGAGAAATCGAGCTTGCCGGCGACAATGCGCTGCAACGCCTCATCGTATTTGCGCTCGCGCTCAGGATCGACACCTTTAGCGACGACTCCGCGCGCGTCGCCGCCAAACGACAACAGCACATTCTGATACACCGACGGAACAATCGATTTCACTCCCGGCAAATTAGCGAATTTCCGGATGAGCTCTTCGTAGTTGCGGATCCCGCCGGTTCCGGGTCGCGCGAGCGAGACGTGTGCCTTCACTCCCAGTAATCGATCCTGAAGCGTCTCGCGAAAGCCGGTGTTCATTGACAGCGCGATGACCAACGTCGCAACGCCAGCAGCTACACCCAGAATCGAAAATGCGGTGACCAGCCGCAGCACGGCCGGTCGATAGGGAGACCTTAGATAGCGGCGCGCAACAAACCATTCAAATTTCATGAATGGCGCGCTTCAGTTCATCGGGAGCAGATTGCATGCGTGACGCAAGAATACGTCACGCACCATCCGGTTCGGAAGCGGAGTCTTGTTTGGCTTCTTCTCTCACTTCGGGGCGCAACAGCGGGAACAGGATGACGTCTCGGATCGATGACGAATCGGTGAGCAGCATCGTCAGCCGATCGATGCCTATGCCTTCGCCGGCGGTCGGCGGCATGCCATGCGCCAGAGCGCGAACGTAATCGACATCGACTACCTTCGGCACCTCGTCGCCACCCTGCGCGACCTGCGCGAGGAATCGGCGCTCCTGTTCGGCAGGATCGTTCAACTCGGAGAAGCCGTTCGCGATCTCCATGCCCGCCACATAAATTTCGAAGCGCTCGGTCAGCGACGGATCATCGGGCTTTTGCTTCGACAGCGGCGAAATGTCGGTCGGGAAATCGTAAAGAATCGTCGGCTGAATCAGATGATGCTCGGCCATCGTCTCGAAAAGCAGCCCCGTCCACTCGCCATCGCTGAGGGTGCCTTTCGACGCCGCGTAATTTGCGCCGGTCTGCTTCGCCCAGACGTTATATCGCTCCGTCGCCGCTCGTGGCCCGCCAGCCTTCGCCAATTCGTCGAGCGAAGGCGCCGCCCCCGCACCTTCGGGCCAATACTTAATGATGGCCTCGCGCATCGAGAGGCGCGTCATCTTGCCGAAGTCCAGCTCAACCTCGCCGAATTTTACGCCCGTCGAACCGGTAATCGCCTTCGCGATATCAGCAAAGAGCTGCTCGTTCAGTTCCATCAGGTCCAGATAGTTGCTATACGCCTGATAGAACTCCAGCATCGTGAATTCTGGGTTGTGCTGCGTCGAGATGCCTTCGTTGCGAAAGTTGCGGTTGATCTCATAAACGCGGTCGAACCCACCGACCGTCAACCGCTTGAGGTA
>DATAMU010000717.1:0-2617 GCA_036266605.1 Candidatus Acidiferrum sp.
GGCTCTTGCTGGTGGATGCGTCCTTTGCGAATCGGGCGCTTGATCCAGTGCTGCCGCGATTGTTGCAGCGAGATCCGGAACGTTTGCTGGACCGGATGTCGTTGTTGCTGACCGAAGCTGGAAGCCACGAGATGGTGCCCAGCATGGCGCGGTTGTTGCGCACGATCGGCGTACCGGTTTTGAATTTGCTGGAAGCGCGGCTATACGATTCGCGGAAGCAGCGGGTAAGTGCGGCGATCAAGTTGTTGGCGGCGACCGATCCCGAGCGTTTGTTGCGCGGAGTTGAACGCGCGATTGCGGCGTGGGATTGGAATTTGCAGGATTTGGCGGTGAGCGAGCTTTCGCGGCCGGCGAATTCGGCGTCGGCGCATAGCGCGGCGGGAGTTTTTGCGCGGGTGCTGGCGGATGCGCATCCACTCGTTGTGCCGATGATGATCGATCAGATCGGGTTGGCGATGGAGATTACGGCGGTGCCGCAATTGATGGAGATTGCGTCGGGCGAGCATGAAGCGTTGCGCGATCAGTTTGTGAGGATCAAAGCGATTGAGGCGCTGGGGCGCATGCGCGCGGTCGAAGCGATCGAGTTGCTGAGGTCGCTGGCGGAAAAGCGAGAAGGGATTACGTATGTCGAGGCCGGCGGTTTGCGGGCGGCGGCGGAAGACGCGTTGGCGATGATGGAGGATAGGCCGTCGTCGGCGCGTGCGCGCGCGACGTTTGAGGCGGCGGCGCAGTCGAGCGCGAACTTTGTGATTCCGCGGCGGTATGTGCGCGTGCCGCTGGAATCGCCGCTGCGGGCGCAAATTGAAGGCGGGCAGACGGCGCACATGGCGCGCGTGAAGACGATCAGTCTGGGCGGCGCTTATCTGGAGTCGCCGAAGAAATTGTCGGTGGGAGATTCGATCAAGCTGGAGGTTCGGTCGGGATTTCGGAAGCTGAATTTTACGGCGGTGGTGAGGAACATTGGGGCCGAGGGTAATGGAGTGGAGTTTGTGCATATGAAGGACGAGGATCGGGAGAAGTTGAGGAAATTGGTGCAGAGGAATTTGCAGTTTTAGGAGAAAGGCGAAGTAAGGAAGCAATGAAGTAGCGAAGTAAAGATGAAAGAATCTGGATTCGTGGAGCGGCGGCCCTGGGCCGCCATTTCGTTTTTAAGGGATGTGACCTCAGCGGCTAAAGCCGCTCTCTCTCGCAGCCCATCGGCACGACTGAAGTCGTGCCCTCCCATCGACGATGGATCGTCCACGCCAGCGCATGATGCTGCGTCGAGGATTCGCGAGGCTATTTGCGTTTGGCGATGATTTTGGTGGTGTAGTCGTTGAAATCGTAGAGAGCTTCGTCGCTGACGGCTTTCATGCGGGCGCGGCGGGCGTCGCGCAGAGATTGCTCACTATCGGTGATGGCCAGAGCACGCGCGGTTAGACCGACGCTGTCTTTTCGATGGATTAACTCCTTCGCGTATGTTCGCGAGGCTTGGGGCTTGGTCGCGTCTTTCTCGAAATTTTCCAGGGCGTTGTCGGAATCGGGTGTTTGCGCATACCAAAGAAGAAGGAGGAGAGATTTCTGGGCGGTTTCGTCCTGTTCTTCGTGGAGGCGAGAGATGGCGGGTTGAAACCAGAATTTCTGGTCCGTGGGAAAGAGCATGTAGATCAGACAATAGTCCTGATTGAGCGTGAGGTAGTGTTCGACGATGAAAATGGAGAACTTGGGGGTGGCGAGGATGTGGAATGCGGCGGAGGTGGTGTCGTCACCGAGGGCGGCATATTTGTGGACGAAGAGGACGTAGTCTCTGAACTGGATGTCGCGGATGTCGGTGTGAGCGAACGCATTGATGATGATTTTGTGGTCGGCGGGATCTTTGGAGAGAGTGCTCAACAGGCTTGCGCCGTCGAAAAAGAAGAAGGTTGGGTTGCTGAAGTCGGTTAGCTCTTGCCTGAGCGCCGGGACGTAAATGTTGCGTTGCGACTCTGCTTTTTTCCAAAACTGGTCGAGGACAGCGGATTTTTCATTGATTTGAGCAGTGGTCAGCGTGTGCGGCTGGAAATTGTAGGTTCGTTGGATCTCTGCGTGGATGGCGGTTGGGGCGGGAGACTGAGCGGTACTCGTTGAAACGAGGAGAAGAGGGAGAAACAAAAGCGAGGCGACGCGCAAGGCCTGTTGGTATCTCATTTGATACGACACTAGCAGGTCTATCTTCGTGACTGGGCGGGCCGTTAGACCTCGCGGACGTTACTGATAATAGTCGTAAAGAGGCAGCAATTTTTCGGTTAGCCGGGGTACCAGACTTTGCGAGGATCGGCGGCGGGACGGTTGTGGTTCCAGGATTCGTCGATGAGGCGTTTCAGGTCGTAGCGGGGGCGCCAGCCGAGCAGGAATTTTGCTTTGGAATTATCGAGCCAGGTGGAGAAGTAGGGTGTTTTGATCTCGACGGCAGACATTGCTCGCGTTTCGCGCAGGTAGTTGGCGACTTGCAGATAGTCGACCGGTTCATCCATACAAATGTTGAAGGTTTGCTGGTGGGCTTTTGGGTGATCGAGGGCGATGAGGATGCTTTCGACCAGGTCGTTGACGTGGACGAAATTGCGTTTCACTGGTTTGCCGTGGGGATCGAGCATCAATG
>DATAMU010000718.1:0-8493 GCA_036266605.1 Candidatus Acidiferrum sp.
CTCGGCCCGACAGGAAGCGGCGCCCGGCTGAAGCTAATCAATAATTTTTTGTGCGGCGTGCAGGCGGCCTCATTGGCCGAAGCGGTGTCGATGATTCATGCCGGCGGTTTGGATCCTGAAAAGTCACTGTCCGTATTGACCGGTGGTGCGCCCGCAAGCCCAGTGATCAAATTGATTTCCGCGCGCGCAGCATCGGGCGATAAAGACATCAATTTCATGCTGCGATTGATGGCCAAGGACATTGGCTATGCGCGCGATGAGGCGAAGCGCGCGGGATTGACTGCCCAAACATCTTCCGCGGCTTTAGAGATTTTCAAAAAAGCGATTGATAAGGGACATGGAGATGAGGATTTCTCGGCCGTCGTGAATTCGCTGAGGAAATGATCGCCGGTTCGTCGGTTGTAATCAATCCGCGCCTTGCGTCCGCCAAGGGGAGCGTTCCGGCCACTTCCGCATTTGCTCCAGCGCCCACCCGGTTGTCTTGTCGCTATGACATGTCGTGCAAGGATTCGGAATTTTGTACTTGTCCGTTTCTGCCGGCGAGATGAACGCAAACGTGTGCGCGCTCACATTGACGTTCGCAACCGTCGTCTGAATCTTCGGCATGTGACACGCGACGCATTCGCTCCCAGCTGATCCTTCTTTGTGATGCGTATGTTCCGCGAGAGTCGCCGTGAAGGGACCGTTCGCCGAGTTCGGCGCATGGCAGTCCAGACAAATCTTGTTCGCCGGCTTGCGCAACTGCGCGTAGTTGTCTGTGCCATGAACGTCGTGGCAGCTGAAGCAGGTCACGCCGCGGCGGTACATCACGCTCTGCACGAAGTCGTTGCCCTGCATACGATTCTTATGCGCCGTTCCGTCGGCGAAATGCGTGAATGTCGTCTCGCCTAGCTTGTGCTCTTCGAGCTGCCAGAAATCTTGCAGATGCAGCCCGACGTCGTAACCCACCGGCCAGTCGTAATATTTGCCCTCGGTCGGATTCGTCAGCGGCCGGCCTTGTGAATGGCACTGAATGCAGGTGTCGTTCGCGCCGACGTAGTCCATATGCGCCGGATTTAAAACATTCCTGCGCGTTGGATGCGCAGCGTGTTCGCTCCCCGGGCCGTGACACCGCTCGCAGCCAACATTCCACTCCGCAACCTGCTTCGTATGAATGTCGTAGCCGACGGAATGGCACCCGTCGCACGTAGGCCCCGTCGGGCGCTTCATATTGTCAGGGGGGTAGAACGGCTCCCACCAATCCGTCCCCGCCTTGACGAAATACGGCAGCCACTTCTTGTTGGTGACGTCCCACTGCACCGGCAGCGGAAAATAGTCGTCGCCAATTTTGGTGAAGTATCGCTGCTTCCAAACGCTGCCGTAGACGAAAGCCACCTGCTCTTTCGAAAACTTGGCGACATTGTTCGTGGCGAGGTCCGGAATGATTGCATCGGGATGTTCGTGCGGATCACGAACGACGTTCGCCATCGGCGTCTTGCGCCACCGCGAATAAACTTCACTGTGGCATTTCTCGCACGCCGCCGATCCGACGTAGTGCGCCGATGCGAGCGTTGCCGCTTGCGTTGACTTTTCTTGCGGCGAGAGCCCGCGCAAATCGCGGATGTAGAGCACAAGCTTCCAGCTCTCCGCTCCCTCTTGATGATGCGCATCTCCCCAGGCGGGCATCCCTGTGAGTCGAACCCCATTTTCAATGATGTAGTGAATTTGCCCGTCGGTGAGATCCTGCGTACGGGCTTCGCGGAGATCAGGCGCCTTGGGATAGAGGCTCTGCCCGACTTGCGCTCGCCCGCTCCCATCGTGATTGTGGCAGACCGCACAACGATCGATAAACGTGTCGCGCGCTTCGCGAAGAAGTTCGGGCGTGGGTTGAAGTGGGTTCGTCTCGTGCGCCGCGCCGGCGGGAATCGAAACATTTCTCACGAATCGCGCAACGATGCGCTCCACCGAAGAGGGTTCGTCGCGCGCGCTGAAGCCGCGCTCGATCAGAAAACCGCCATACACCGCACACAGAAGAATGAAAACGCCTAGAACGATCAGGAATGTTTTCAGTCGCATCGAGATCCCGTTGTTGCTCAGGCGAACGTCAAAATAACTAAGGCGAGATTCCTATCACGCGCATAAACAGGAGATGAATTATGCTCGCGTCGGGTTGGTCGCCGTTCCTGCTTCGTCAGTCGTCGCCCTTCTTGTCGCCGGAGGCGCGTTTCTTCGCCGCTTCGGCCATGATCTCCTCGATTTCGTCGGGATTACGGGGCAACTTTTCGCTCAAGACTTTTGCGCCGGTTTCGGTGACGAGCAAGTCGTCTTCGATGCGAACGCCGAGATTCTCGTCGGGAATGTAAATGCCCGGCTCGATCGTAATGACCATTCCCGGTTCGAGCACGCGGCACGTATCGCCGGCATCGTGAACGTCGAGCCCAATATGATGCCCCAGCCCGTGAATGAAATATTGGCCCAAGGGCTTGCCCTGTTTGTCCTTGCCGTGCGTGTTGATGTAGTCGTAGGCGATCTTGAACAGGCTCCGGCTGCCTTGCCGGCAGAGTTGCGCGCCCGGCTTTACCTCGGCGATCGCGGCGTTCTGCGCGCCCAGTACGATCTCGTAGATTTCGCGCTGTCGAGGCGTGAATTTTCCGTTCGCCGGAATCGTGCGCGTGATATCGGCCGAATAGCCTGAATACTGCGCGCCGACGTCGAGCACGACGATGTCCCCGTCTTCGATCTTGCGAGAGAGTTTGTCATAGTGCAGCGCCGTCGAATTCGGTCCGGCGCCGACGATCGGTGCATAGCCTTCCGCTTCCGAGCCACCCATTGCGTGCACTTCCACCATTTTCGCCGCGATCTGGTATTCGTAGAGTCCCGGCCGCATCATCTTGATCGCTGCTACGTGCGCGTCATCGGATAGATCGATCGCCTGCTTCAAAAACGCGATCTCGCCTTGAGATTTGATCTGACGCAGCACGCCGATCTGCGCGCGAATATCTTTCCGCTTCACTTGCGGATCGTTTTTGTCGAGCCAATCCGACTCCTCTTTCTCGTGCGGATAGCCGCCCATCTCCGTTTCATACGGCAGGATGGTGTAAATCGTGGGATAGCTTTTCGCGATTTGCTGAAGCGTGCCGTTGATCTCGCTGATGGGCTCCACCGCCGCAAATCCGGTTCGCGCTGTGATCCCTGGATCGGTCGGCGCCATCCTTACACCGTTCCACTTTTCCTTGGCGGTATCTTTCGGTGGCAGAAATAAGACTTCCTTCTTGGCAGCCGCGCCGCTCTCGGCGCCAGCCGCCTTCGACGGCCAAATCACCAGCGCCGCACCCTCCTCGTTATGGCCGGTCAAATAGTAGAAATTCTCTTCCTGCGCGAAAATCGCCGCTTCCGAAAATTCTTCACGTCCCGTGTAGCCCCACAAAACGATCGGCGCATCCACCTCGGCTGCCAACTTTGCTCGTCGTGCCGCGTACACACTATTCGGCTCGCGCTCGCGCCGTTGCTGCGCCCACGCATTCGGCGCAAACAATACCAGCGCGACCACGCAACCTGTGAGAGCCACGACGGCGAGGTTCTTCAACTCTCGACAACCCTTCACCCGCGATTCACCCAGACGACCACCCATGTCCACCTCGAACGTTTTGAAGATTGGCGCCACCGCGACGCTCTTACGACGTCCACATCGCCAACCAAATCAATAAAATAGCCGACCACACCGTCCCACCAAGACGATGAGGCTGCCCCAACCCACCCAGAGCGGCCCGCATTCTACCCGAGACGGGCGTTTTGTACACAAAATCCGCCGCAAAACATCAAACGGGAATATGAGAGCTCGAATCGCGACCTTTGTCGCCGTCTTCCAGTCCATCGTGCTTTTGGGCCACATTTTCCTGTACGAAACTTGGTATTACTTCTGGCAGCCGCCGGTGCGTACCGGCTTCTCGTCGCTGCAAATCGCCCTGGCGATCCTTTCGGTTAGCTTTGTCGCCGCGTCGTTGCTCGCGTTTCGCTATACGAATCCAGTTCTGCGTTGGTTTTACACGCTGTCCGCTGTCTGGCTGGGCGCCCTGAGTTTTTTCTTCTTCGCCGCAATCGCCTGCTGGATTACCTACGGCGCCCTGCTACTCGTCGGAGTTCACATCGATGGCCGTCTGCTCGACAAGATTTTCTTCGGAGCCGCTGCCGCCATCAGTCTCTACGGCGTCGTCAACGCCGCTTGGCCTCGTGTTCGCCGCATCCGCATCAAGCTGCCCAATCTCCCGGCTTCCTGGCGCGGACGTAAAGCCGCCCTTGTCAGCGACATGCATCTCGGCCACGTGAAATACATCGGCTTCGCTCGCCGCATCACCCGTGCCATCAATCGCCTCAAGCCCGACATCGTCTGGATCGCCGGCGACATGTACGACGGCACCGCCGTGGACGCCCATCACGCCGCCTCGCCGCTCAAGAAACTCCAGCCCCAATTCGGCACGTTCTTTGTGGAAGGGAATCACGAAGAGTTTCGAGACCCGGCGCGGTTTCTGGACGCTGTGCGTGCCAGCGGGATGCGCGTCCTCGAAAACGAAAAAGCGGAAATTGACGGGTTGCAGATCGTCGGCGTGCCATACAAACACGCAACCCACGCCCAGCACTTCGGCTCGGTCCTCGACAAAATCGGCATCGACCGCGACCGCGCCAGTGTCCTGCTCACCCACGCGCCTGACCACGTCGCCGTCGCCGAAGCCGCCGGGATAGGCCTCCAGGTCTCCGGCCACACCCACGTCGGCCAGATGATTCCTTACAACTGGATCGCGACTCGCATCTACCGCCAGTTCGTCTACGGTCTTAATCGGATCGGCAAGATGCTGGTCTACACCTCCAGCGGCGCCGGCACTTGGGGTCCTCCCCTCCGCGTCGGTACTCAACCCGAAATCGTCCTCTTCGAATTCGAATAACGCAGCCCAATCGAAGCTATCCGGCCGATTCCTCCTTTGTGGGTCGCGGTTTCAACCGCGACATCAAAGTCGGGAAGAGAGGGGGCTTCAGCCTCTGAAGTTCCCCGTTCCACCGCCATCACCTCAAAGCAAAACCCGACACACTATCCCATCGGATAGAAGCCTATCCGCACGGTTAGTCTTTCCGACCCCAGCTGCCAGCTCGACCTCATAGGCTTCATTTGCTAAGTGCAGCAGAATCAGTTAGTTGTATTGCTCCTTGCCCTCGCCACGACCCAGTTCCAGATTGGCACGGGCGTTGCTATCTCTATGTGCGTCACTGAAAAGAAGTCGCAGGGGGGAGTCGCCGTGAAACTGAAAAACATCCTTTGGGTTCCCGCGGTCGCGATTGCATTGGGTTTTGCCTCGCTGGCGAGCCCGGTCACAGCTCAGCAGCAGGCGCAAGCGACCCAGGTCGAAGCCAAGCAATCGCAACCCAAGGCGGCGGAGACAGTTCTCACGAGCGGCACTGATGAAGGCGCGGACGTTGCGGCAGCGGGCGAGTCGCTCTCGACGGTCGCGCTCTTCACCCCCGGTGCAACACCCCAGGAGGAAAGCGCACGTCAGGCCCTCCTGGGCGCATTGATGGCAGCGATTTTAATGAGTGGGACCGGACTAATCGTCGTCTACGTCGTGGCAGCGACTCGTCGACGCGAGCGTTACCTGCAGCCGACCCTGCGGGCTAGCGCGTATGTTCCGGACTCGGGCGTCGCGGGTCGCTAGTACAGCGCCGCTGCGTCACGTGAGCTTCGGGATTTGTAGGACACCCCTCCCCAAATCCCGAAGCTCTTTTTGTTTTTTCAGCTGAAGTTCCCTAGACCGATGTTATGAGGGTTTGTGGGTCGCGGTTTCAACCGCGACATCAAGCTCAGCCGGAGAGAGGGGCTTCAGCCCCTGAAGTTCTTCGAATTTGCTTGGATCCAAATTGATCTATCCGTTCGCTGAACTCCACTGAAACTGCTCTTGGCTGTCCACCAACCGAGCCTTCACAGGATTCGCCCGAATGTAGTTCCGGCATCCAACATATTCTCGGCTATCTCGAATCCATCGATCATGAAATCCCAGTTGCCATACCGGGCAATGATAGTGGAGTGCCTGGCTGATCGTTCGAGAGGAACCGCCCTTAATCATTTGAACCGCCTTCTCGAGGCTTGTCGTCTCTCCAGGTGTCAGCAAGACATGCAGGTGGTCCGGCATCAGTACGAACTCATACAGCCTGTAAAAGCCACGGTCGCGACAACTAGCCAGCTGGCGAATTACAATATTTGCCACGTTTTCCTGACGGAAAATTTCACGCCGCTGCCATGTATGCGCAGTGATGAAGTACGCTCCGGCTTGGTGAATCCTGCGAACGATGCGGCTCATAGGAAACTTCAGGGGCTGAAGCCCCGCCTAAACTGGATCGGCCAATGTCGCGGTTGAAACCGCGACCCACAAATCCTAAGGTTAGTATCAACTATAGTTAAATTATATTGAAGTGTTTAATGTTTTTTAGAACCCAGGAGCACCCGAAGCCGCGGGCCGCATCTCCGGCGCGTTCACGTCAAACTTCAGCGACAAGTAGCTCTGCCCCAGCGACATAAATCCCGTGTAGAGGTAGCCCCACACAAATAGCAGCAAAAAGGGAATCGTCGCGTAATTTTCGTTCGCCGCGGCGTAAACCACCGTCAGCGCGAAATAAAGTCCCAACCCAACTTCCGCGTACGGCATCCATCCGGCCTTGTTCCGGTATTTTTTCGCGACGAACGTATCGCCCTTCCCTTCGATCTTGAACTTCGGCGTCCGCGCAAATTCGCTCTTCTTGCCGATGATCGCCTCGATCACCGCCTGCGCGTTGCGAACCGAAATCCCAATGCCAACCGCCATCACAAATGGCATATACAAAAACGTTCGCCACCAAGTCTTCGGCCGCAATTCTTTCTGGGCCACCAGATAAAAACTCGAAATCGAGCATGTCGAAGCCAGAAACAAAGGCAAATCGATCAAAATCATCTGTAGCCAGCCCTGATAGAACCGCACGATCATCGCCGGCAGCAGCAGCGTCGATAGAACAACCATCAGCGGATAGCTGATGTTCGCGGTCAGGTGAAAAAACGCCTCGGCCTTCACATGCCACGGCGCATCCGAAGCAAACACCCTCGGCAAAATTTTCTTCGCCGTCTGCATCAGCCCTTTGGCCCAGCGCGCCTGCTGCGCCTTGAAGCCGTTCATGTCGATCGGCAATTCCGAAGCGCACTCGATGTCCGGCAAATACAAAAATTTCCAGCCCTTGAGCTGTGCCCGATACGAAAGGTCGGTATCTTCGGTGAGCGTGTCGTGCTGCCAGCCGCCGGCTTCATCGATCGCCGTGCGCCGCCACACGCCCGCCGTTCCATTGAAATTAAAAAACGTCCCGCGCCGCGATCGCGCGCCGTGCTCCACCACAAAATGTCCATCGAGCAAAATCGTCTCGACCTGTGTCAGCAGCGAATAATCGCGATTCAAATACGTCCAGCGCGTCTGCACCATCCCGATGCCCTTATTCTGAAAATAGGGAATCGTCCGCCGCAAAAAACTCGGCTCAGGAATAAAGTCCGCGTCAAAAATCGCCACAAACTCGCCGCGCGAAGTCTTCAATCCATTTTCAAGCGCGCCCGCTTTGTATCCCTCTCGATTCGACCGGTGAATATACGCAATCGGAAGCCCCTGCGCCGCAAATCGCTCGCAAACGTCGCTCGCCACCTGCCGCGTCTCATCCGTCGAATCGTCCAGCACCTGCACGTCGAGCAGCTCGCGCGGATAATCGAATCGCGACACCGCCTCAACCAGCCGTTCGATAACATAGCGCTCATTGAAAATCGGCAGCTGCACCGTGACGCGCGGCCACTCACCTTTCACTTCCGGTGTCGGCCCCGGCACATTCTTCGAATACGCATAGTAGTCGTACACCAGCCAATACCGGTGCATCCCGTACAGCGCCAGCACAAACAGCACGATGAAATACGGAATCATCATCGCCAAATCAAAAAAGTTGGCGTGATAAATCCCGGTGAACGTTTTGTCTGTCAGTTTGTGCCAGTATTGGCCGAGCGAAGTCGTGTGCGCAGCAAGCAGCACAGAAATCGGGAGATGCGAAGACAAAGTCTGGGCCTCGAGTCCGCGAAAACGCTGTGGGAAAGCGCCGATTCGATTATACGGTGCCCGCAGGCCCAGTCAACGAACTGCTAGCAGGTAGGGGCACGGCATCGCCGTGCCCGTCTTCTCGCTGCATCTTCCGGTCCATCTCACGGCACCAAAATAATCTTCCCGTGCGACCCCGGCTCCAGCACTTCCTTGTGCGCTCGCGACGCCTCGCCCAGCGGAATCTTCTTCCCGATCACCGGCCGCAACGTCCCATTCTCAAACCCCGCATTCAGCCCCGCATGAATTTCGCGCGCCTCCGCATCTGTCACGGCCCACAACGTAAATCCGCGCGCCGACGATCGCTTCGCCATCAAATCGCGCGGATTGATCGTAATCTCGCCGCGATTCCCGATGATGATCACGCGCCCATACT
>DATAMU010000719.1:0-3223 GCA_036266605.1 Candidatus Acidiferrum sp.
TGGAAGCGGCGAGTGCTGCGGTTGCGACTGGGCACGGGGAGAAGGGGCTGATTGTTTTGCTGGATGGCGTGGAGGATCCGCACAATTTAGGCGCGATCGTTCGAACGTCGCTGGCGGCGGGCGCGCATGGCGTGGTGATTCCAGAGCGGCGAGCGGCGGGGCTGACGGATACGGTGGCGCGGGCGTCGGCGGGGGCGCTGTCGCATTTGCCGGTGGCGAAGGTGACGAATCTCGCGCGGACGATGGAGGAGTTGAAAGAAGCGGGATATTGGCTGGTGGGATTGGATGAAGAAGGCGATCGAGAATACACGGAGGTGGATTTTACTTCGCCGGTGGGCATTGTGATGGGTGGCGAGGGGCGCGGGTTGCATGAGTTGACGCGAAAGCGATGCGATTTTGTGGTGAAGTTGCCGACGGTTGGGCCGGTGAAGTCGCTGAATGTTTCGGTGGCGGCGGGGGTGGTGCTGTTTGAGGTGGTGAGGCAGAGGAAGGCGGCGCAGGGCAAGCAGTCGAAGAAGTAACGGCAGTTCGTGGTCGCGCTTCACGCTGAGATCCTTCGGCGCGCTGCGCGCGCCTCAGGACGACAGGCGTTAAGAATGGGATGACGTAAGCGCGAAGTTGATTGCTGGGTCTATTTGGCGAGCGCGCTATTTGTCATATTGGAGTAGGGAGAAGACGTCGAGGTTGGGGAGTTTCTTGCGGCCGCTGAGGAAGGTGAGTTCGACGGCGAAGGCCAAGCCTTCCACTTTGCCGCCGAGTTCCTGGACGAGTTTTGCGGCGGCCGCGGCGGTGCCGCCGGTGGCGAGCAAATCGTCGCAGATGATGACGCGGTCGTTGGGCTTGATGGCGTCTTCGTGGACTTCGATGGAGTCGGTGCCGTATTCGAGCGCGTAGGAGACGGAGCGCGTTTTGGCGGGTAGTTTTTTCGACTTTCGAATGGGGACGAAACCTGCGCCGAGTCGATACGCGAGCGCCGGAGCGAAGATGAAGCCGCGGGCTTCGATTCCGGCGACGACATCGATCTTGTGGCCGTCGTAATGAGCGCAGAGTCGATCGACGAGGTTGTGGAAGCCCTGCTTATCTTTGAGGACCGTCGTGAGGTCGTAGAACAAGATGCCGGGTTTCGGGTAGTCGGCTACTTCGCGGATCAATTTTTTTAGATCGTCCATCCTTCGGGGCTCCTATGAGATTCAGACGGTTGGTGTTGTGACGAAATCGGATGCGTATTGCGAGTCGATGTCCGCGGATTGTTCGGCGACGAAATCGACGTGCGAAAGGCGCGGACCTTTTTCGAGCCGCGCAAGAAATTGTCCGAGCTGCTGGGGCGTGCCGATGGCGTAGGCTTCGACGCGGCCGTCACGCAAATTTCGGACGTAGCCGCTGAGGCCAAGGCGCTCGGCTTCAGCCTGCGCGAAAAAACGGAAGCCGACACCTTGCACTCGGCCGGTGACGAAGAAGCGGGATGCCTTTTTTGCGATGTCCACAAGCGTAGAAATTGTAGCGAAAGAGCGGGGGGATGTCAGGTTGGGGCGGAGAGGCGTTTCGTGGAGTAAGCTGGGAGTGGCGTGGGTTGCGTGGAACCGTGTGAGCGCATCTCAATAAACATGAGAACTGTTTGCAAGATCGGATTGTTGGCGGGCGCGGCGATGTTGCTGTGCGTTGCCGGCGCGCGCGCACAGGAGCAGCGGCCGATGACGCCGCCGCCGGAGCACGATGTGAAGCGGATGGGGACGACACCGGAAGCGGTCGAGCCGCCGTCGCTGCCACCGGATCAGATCATTCGAAAATTTGTGGTCAAGGAAGATGAGTTCGCGTCGGTGCGGCCGACGTTTGTGGCGAAGAAGACGATTCGAATCAGCGAGTACGACAAGACGGGGACGATCATCGGGGAATTTTTGCAGGTTTCGGAGGCGACGCGAATGCCGGACGGTCGCGTCGTGAACAAAATGCTCGAACATCCGCAATCGTCGCTGAAGACGTTTGCGCTTGAGCCGGCGGATGTGAAGGAGTTGGAGCGCATTCCACAATTTCCGATCAATTCGTCGCAGCTGGCGAAATACGATCTGAAATACATCGGGACGGAAAAAGTCGATGAGATCGACACGTATATTTTCAAAGTGACGCCGAAGGTTGTGGATCGCAAGAGCGCGTATCTTGACGGGATCATTTGGGTGGACACGCAAACTCTGGAAGTGGTGAAGACGTATGGGAAATGGGTGAACGAGTTGGGAGACGTGAAGTTTGCGCAGATGCCGTTCACTACGTTTGAGACGTATCGGGAAAATGTGGATGGGAAATATTGGTTTCCGAGTTATGAGCGGTCGGACGAGACGGTGCACGTGAAGGAAGGCGATTTTCCGGTACGGCTGGTGATCAAGTGGACGGATTTTAAGCCGCTGGCGGCTGCGGTGTCGGATACGACCGCTACGCCGGCAGGTGGTTCGTCGCCTGCGCAGGAGCCACAGCAAGCTTCGCCGCAATCGCAGCCGACACCTGCGCCGCCGAAGCCGCAACGCTAGCGTTCAAAAAGTTTTCCGGTGATTATTTTTCTAGAGATCTCAGGACTGCGGGAAGTTCCTTCAGCGAGTTCAGCAAGAATTCGGGTTTCGCGGCGCGCAAGCCGGCTTCGGTGGGGAAGCGTCCGATGACGGCGATGGCGCGCACTCCTGCGCGTTTTGACATTTCCAAATCATGGGGGGAGTCGCCGACGTAGACGCAGGCGCTGGGCTCGAGGCACATCTGCTTCAGTGCGAGTCGCAACGGGGCAGGATGCGGCTTTTTGTGCGGAGTGTCATCGGCGCAGACGTGCGTCGCGAAGGCACGTGTCAGCCTGAAATGGCGAAGTTGTCGCAGGACGCGGGTGCGGTCGCCGCTAGTCACGAGGCCGAGTTGATAGCGGCGGGCGACCCAAGCGAGCACGCTGCGAGTTCCGGGGACGAGTTTCGGAGCGTGGTGAGAGTAGTTTTTGGCCCAGAGTTTGTCGGCGATTTCGTATTTCGAACGCGGGATTTTCGCCGCGCGATAGACGCGGTGCCAGTTCGGGGTGTAGTGGATCGCTAATTCCTTCAGTCCCCACGGGATGCCGAGTTCATGGAACATGGCGAGGTACGCCGAAGAGTCAGCGTCGAACGAGTCGAGGAGCGTGCCGTCCCAGTCGAAGAGGACGGCCTGGAGTCCGGAGGCAGGATGCTTGCGCATTGGAAAAGATTAGCAGAGGTGGTCG
>DATAMU010000720.1:0-1862 GCA_036266605.1 Candidatus Acidiferrum sp.
CAACCCAACCTGACCCACATCAACTGCCTCAGCTAACCCGCGCGCCGCACCTACTGCGTCCGTCGAGCAATTCTTTCCTAACGCGCCGCCGCCAAATGCTCCTGTAAATATCGCGCCAGCAAGCTGTACAAGTGGTAGTACGTCCCCGGCCCTTCCGACAATCCGTGCGTCCTCCCCGGATACTCCATGAAATCAAACGGCTTTCCCAATTCCACCAACCGATTCACCAACAATTCCGTCCCCTGAAAATGAACGTTGTCGTCTCCCGGGCTATGCACGATCAACAAATTCCCTCGTAATCCCTCCGCGAAATTGATCGCTGAACTCTCCTTGTACCCATTCGTATTCTGCGCCGGCAATCCCATATACCTCTCTTGATAAATCGTGTCGTACAGCCGCTGGTCCGCCACCGGCGCCACGCTCATGCCAACCTTGTAGACATTCGGCGACCGAAACATCAGGTTCAGCGTGTTCGTCCCGCCTCCGCTCCATCCCCACACCGCCACCCGCTCCCCATTTACAAACGAAAATCTCCGCGCCAGTTCCCGAATCGCTTCCGTCTGCTCCTCCGACGAAAGCACACCCACCTTCCCGTAAATCACCTTCCTCCAATCGCGCCCGCGCGGCGCCGGCGTCCCCCGATTGTCGAAGCTCACCACCACATAACCGCGCTCCGCCATCGCCCGATGAAACAGTTCCCGTTCGTCCTCCCACGCATTCGTCACCGTTTGACCCGCGGGCTCGCCATACACATACACCAGCACCGGATATTTCTTCGTCGCATCGAATCCCGCCGGCTTCACCATCCACGCGTCCAACTCGACGTCATGCCCGACGCGCACGCGCAAGAATTCCGCCGGCTGCGACCCAGGCAATTCCTCTTTCAGTTTCGCGCGCAGCTCGCCGTTCTCCTCCATCACCCGAACTTCCTTCAAATCCGCCAACCGCTCCAGATCAACCCGCGGCGGCGAATCAAACGTCGAATGCGTATGCACCGCCCATTCAAAATTCGGCGAAATGTTGTACGCATGAGTTCCCACCGATGCCGCTCCCGTCGGCGTCACCCGCTCCGGCTTCGCTGATGCAGCCGACCCTGCGTCGCCCTCCGCCCCATCCACGCGAACGCGATACAAATAACTCTCCGTCGCGTTCTTCGGCGACGCCATAAAATACAGCCAGTCCTCCTTCGGCGTGATCCCTACGATCGACTCCACATCGAAATTCCCCGCAGTCAGCAGCCGCGCCTTTCCTTCGCGCGACACCAAATACGCGTGCCGCCACCCATCCTTCTCGCTCTCCCACAGAAAATCTTTCCCGCCGTGAATCCACTGCATCTCGTCGAAGACATCCACCCACGCCGCATCCTGCTCGCGATAAATCTGCCGCACCGCTCCGCTTGCCGCATCCGCCCACAAAACGTCATCCGTGTTCTGCAGCCGATTCAAATGCTGCAGCACCAGCGCCTTCGAATCCTCCGTCCACTCCATCCGCGCAATGTAGTTGTCGCTCGGATCACCCGGCACCTGCATCCATTTCGTCTCTCCACCTTTGTTTGACCCGCCCCTGTTTGACCCAGCCTTGTTTGAACCAACTGCGATCGGCACCACTCCGACGCGCACCGACGAATTCGTCGTCCCCGGCTGCGGATACGGAATCTCCTTCACCACCGGATAGACTCCGAACTGCGGATAGGGAATATGCGTCACAACGTCATAAGGCCCGCCCACGTTGTAGAGCAGGGCAAAATTCCTAACCTTAGCCGTGTCAAACTGCCAGTAAGCAATCGACTTCCCATCCGGACTCCACCGGTAAGCCTGCCGCAACGCTAACTCTTCCTCGTACACCCAGTCCGAGGTCCCGTT
>DATAMU010000721.1:0-3562 GCA_036266605.1 Candidatus Acidiferrum sp.
GTCTCCTCTTGTCACTCTCGAACAAGTCCAATCCATCGCCCGTCAAAACAACCCCACGCTCCGCCAAGCCGAGGCCGAAATCCGCGCCGCCAAAGCGCGCCAGCAGCAAGCCGGGCTCTACCCGAATCCCACCGTCGGCTACACCGGCGATGAAATTCGCGGCGGCTCCGTTGGCGGCGGCAAGGAAGGCTTCTTCGTCCAGCAAACCATCGTCACCGGAGGCAAACTTCGCCTCAGCCGCGAAGTCTTCGGCAAACAAACGCAGCTCGCCACCATCGAAGCCGACGAACAACGCATCCGCGTCGAGTCCGCCGTGCAGATGGCGTTCATCCGCGTCCTCGCCGCTCAAGAAATGCTCGACGCGCGCCGCGACCTCGCGAAAATTTCGCAGGACGATGTAGACACGCAGCGCCGCCTCTTTAACACTGGCCAAGCCGATGAAACCGAATTGCTCGACGCCGAAGTGATCGCGGAACGCGCACGCATGGCCGCGCGCATGCAAGAAAACACCCTGCGCGAAGAATGGCGCTCGCTCGCGAGCGTCATTGGCCAACCCGAGTTGCCAATGTCCACCGTCGGCGGCGAACTCGCCTCTGGCTGGCCCGAACTCAACCAGGAAGCCGCCGTCGAAGCGATTACGAATCAAAGCCCCGCCGTGAAAATCGCCGAGACAGCGGCCGCCCACGCGCAGTCGCGACTCGCGCGCTCGTTGAAAGAGCCCGTTCCCGACGTGACTGTTCGCGCCGGCATGGAATACAACAACGAACTACTTGGCGGACTTCCCTTCGCAAAAGGTTGGGAAGGAATCGCCGAAGTCAGCCTTCCCATTCCGATCTGGAATCGGAATCAAGGTGACACCGCCGCGGCCCGCGCCGAGATCGATCGCGCCGAACAGGAAAAGCGTCGCATTGCTCTGACTTTGCGCGATCGCGCCGCCAGCGCTGTCGATCAATACGCCAACGCAAAGCTCATGGTCACCGAATATCGCGACGCGATTCTCCCTCGCGCGAAAAAATCTTATGGCCTCATGACTGAAAAATACGGCCAGATGCTCGCAGCCTACCCGCGCGTCCTCGAAAGCGAACGCAAACTCTACGAACTGCAGATTGAATACATCGCCGCCCTCGAAGGCGTGTGGACCAACGGCATCGCGCTTCAAGGATACTTGCTCACCGACGGCCTCGAAGCCCCCGCAGCCCCGGGCGAAGTCGATCGCCCCATCCGCGAAACCAACGTGCCGACACCCGAGCGGACCATGTCGCCGGGCGAAGCAATGCCCCGACCATAACCTTTTGATTTGTAATGGGTTAGGTTGGATGGGCGGCCGATGGATGCCGGGAACGCCCTTGTCCCTTGAGCCACACTGGTACCATTGTTAGGTTGCCGCACGGAAAACCCTGTCGGTACCGTTCTAATAGGGCGAATGGGAGATCAGCGGCAGTTGCGTGTTCGGACACCGCTCCGATTAGTCCACGTGTAGGCAGTCGAATGAAAGATTCCTCCACGCCAGATTTGCACGGCGTGTATTCGCATTTATGACGTCAATTCTCAAAGCCGGGCGTTACGAAATCGTTGCCGAACTTGGCCGCGGCGCCATGGGTGTCGTCTATAAGGCGACCGATCCTGTGATCGGGCGGCCGGTCGCGGTGAAAACGATCAAGCTCAGCGAGCAAGGGACGGGACTGACGCGCTCGGAGCTGATTGCGCGCTTTCAAACGGAAGCGCGCGCGGCTGGCTTGCTGACGCATCACAACATCGTGGTCGTGTACGACGCCGGCGAAGAAGACGGTCTCTTTTACATCACGATGGAGCTGGTTGAAGGCAAGAGCGTTCAGGCGCTGCTCGATTCCGGCCACGCGTTTCCTCTTCCGCGCGTACTGCGCATCATGGAGCAGGCGTGCAACGCGCTTCAGTTCGCCCACGAAAACAACATCGTGCATCGTGACATCAAGCCGGCGAACATCATGCTGACCGGCGACGACACGGTGAAAGTCACCGACTTCGGCACCGCGAAGATTTTGCAGTTCGGAACCGTGCAGCAGACCGCGCACGTGATGGGCACGCCGAGCTACATGTCGCCTGAGCAAGTGAAAGGCCGCGCGGTCGATGGCCGCACCGATATTTTCTCGCTTGGCGTCATGCTCTACGAAATGATCACGGGAGAAAAACCATTTCCCGGCGAGAGCATTACGACGGTCATCTACAAAATCGTGAACGAAGTTCCCGTGCCGCCGCGAACGATCGATCCAACGATTCATCCGGGCATCAGCACTGCGGTGATGCGCGCGCTGGCGAAAGAGCCTGAAGATCGCTACCAGAGCTGCCACGAATTTCTTGAAGATTTGCGCAATTATCGCAATCTGAGCGAAGGAAATGCGCGCACGACTGTTCCATCGCTCGGCAATCGCAACGTCGCGCCAAACGCTACGGTCGCGATGAATCCGGGATTGCGCGGCTTGGCTGCTGACAATCCGCACATGACTCCGGCTCGTCGCCAAAGCGACGGCTTGGCCGAGCCGTATGCGCCGAGCCCGTTGCAACGTTCCTTGATGCGGGGCACGGATCAGATTCCTGCCTACGAACCGCCCAAAGAAAAAAGTATCGTGTGGACCGTGCTGGCCGCGATTGTTTTGGTTGCCGTGATCGGCTTCGGCGCGTACAAGCTCAAGCCGGTTCTCTACGATGTTCGCCATCCCGAAGTGCGGCGCGACGCCATCGCTAACACAGCCGCGCAACCATCGGCTGTAGAAAACGCGCCATCTCCCGCAACCGGTGAGACTGCAACGCCGCAATCCGATGCGACGCCGACGACTGCGCAGAATTCGCAATCGAGCGCGGCGCCGAATGCAACGCAACCGACCGCGGCGCAAACACAGCCGACCGGAGCGACAGAAAAATCGGATTCGACGCAGAGTTGGCCGCAAACGGCACAACAGAATGCGAGCAGCGCTGCAAATGCGCCGATCGATTCGACTCCGCAGCCCGCGCAAGTTGCGGCTTCTGAAAAATCGAATGCCGAAAAAGTTGTGACGGAAAAAACTGCGGCGGAAAAAATCCCGGTGAATGCGGAAGAGGCTTCGCGGAAGCAACCTGCGGTCACGAAAACTCCAGCGGGGCTGACTCCGAAAGCGGCGCAGGTAAAAAAGAAAATCGATGACGCGCTCGTTGAAAAAAATCTGAGCGGCAAAGCGAGTGTGCAAGGCGTCGGAAACACGCTGACGATCACAGGAAAATTGCGGCCGGGACAACACGCTGCGCTGCTGAATCTTTTGCACGATGTTCCAGCCGGCGTCAGGATTGTCGACAACATCGGCGACGACACCGCGGCACCAGCGCCGAGTTCGGCGACAACAACATCAAGCGTTACGCCGAAAACGCAGAATGCCGCGACAGCAGCGGTGAGTCCCGCAACAACGGCGAGCAGCAATGTGCCGGCGCAGGCAAGCACGAATTCGGATGCGCCGAAAGTGACTGGAGCCCGAGTGGCTTGGGCAAATGTGACGAGTACGCCGGCTGGGGCTGAAATTTATATCGATGATTTTCCGACCGGGCAGAAGACTCC
>DATAMU010000722.1:0-6999 GCA_036266605.1 Candidatus Acidiferrum sp.
TACGTTTTCGCGAGCGTCGTGTTCATTCATTTGCGGATGCGATTTCGCTGGATGGATGTTGGCGCAATTATGCTGCTGGGCGCGGTTTTCGCGCTGCTCGATCAATTTGCGATTCATCGCTCAGACACGGTGTATCTCGTAACGTGGATTTCGTTCCTTGGGATGGCGAGCCTCGTGGTGATGGGGCTGAACGCGATCTGGCTTGAGGGCGAAGAACGGAAGACGGTGCTGCTCGCGCTGGTGCCGAGTCTCTTGATTCTTGCGTCGAATCACTACGCCGGCTATCTGCATAAATACACAGAGAACGCGCACCCAAAAGTGCTCGACCTCTATTTGTATTCGTTCGACAGCAGCTTGCACGCGCCGATCGCGTTCTTGATGGGGCAGGTGTATGCGAAATGGAAGCTGCTTGGCGACGTGAGCTTTATCTTTTACGTTGGGCTGCCGTTTTCGCTGGCGCTGGTCTACGCGGGGCAAGCCTCGCGGCTGCGCGGCAAGGCGATTCCGATCTTCGCGGCGTTCTTGCTTATGGGTCCGATCGGCGGAATTTTCTACAATTTGTTTCCCGCGCTTGGGCCGATACATCTTTTTGGCGCTCGATTTCCGTGGCAGCCACTCGCGACGGAGCAGGCGCGGCGACTTTTTCTTGAGCCGGTCGCGCTTCTCGGATTGCGCAACGCGATTCCGTCTCTGCACATGGGCTGGACGCTGATGTCCTGGTGGTATTCGCGCAGCCTGTCCGTCTGGGAGCGGGCGATCGCGATGCTGTTTGTCGTGTTCACCGTCGTTGCGACGATGGGAACGGGGGAGCACTATTTCATAGACCTCGTCGTCGCGTTTCCGTTCGTGCTGTTTTTGCAGGCGATGTGCACGACGGCGCTCAAATGGAACGATTCCCGGCGGCTGGCGGCGTTCGCGTACGGATTGGCGACGGTGCTCGTCTGGCTGTGGGCGCTGCGATACGCGCCGCACTTCTTTTGGTATTCGGCGGCAATTCCATGGATTCTATGCGCGCTGACCGTCGGCGTGACCGAGAAGCTACGCCGTGGATTCCGCGACATCGCGGTTGGGGTTTTTCCCACCGCCGCGCCAGTTCCGGCGACAGCGCCCAGTCCATAAGTGGCCAAGTCTCCCGCTAACGCTGCTTGCCGAAGCCCCCTTTTAGGGCGGCGGCCGCCCGCCAACCTCGTAGTGCCCCCGTAGCGATGCCCGAGTATAATGTCCGGCCATGAGCTCCCCTAAAGTTGCATTGGCTCGGCCGGAACCGGGCGAATATCCACCATTCTACGAAACCTACGTCTCGAAAGTGCCGGGCGGCGACGTCATCGCGCAGCTCGAATCGCAACGCCTCCAGACGGCGCAGTTTTTCGCGGCGAGCACCGAGCGCGACGGCAATTTCCGCTATGCGCCCGACAAATGGACGATCAAGGAAGTCGTCGGCCATCTGAGCGACTCTGAGCGCGTGTTTTCGTATCGCGCGATGCGCATCGCGCGCGGCGACCAGACGCCGCTGCCGGGCTTCGAGCAAAACGACTACGTTAAAAACGGCAACTTCGCCGAGCAATCGCTGGCCGATCTCGTCGCCGAATTCGGGTTCGTGCGGGCTTCCACGCTCGCGCTTTTTCGCTCTCTAAACGCTGAGGCCTGGATTCGACGCGGCACGGCGAGTAACAATCCTGTCACGGTGCGGGCGCTCGCCTTCATCATCGCCGGCCACGAGCTACATCATCGCGAGATCTTGAAGGACCGCTACTTCCCCGCCATTCCGCGCGCCTAGAGACGAGCGGCGTTCCAGCCTACAGCCGCAATTGCATTCCGCGATCAAGCCCGCACGCGCACCCGATCGACGTAGCCTCGGTGATAGGGCAACCGCGCCCGATGACTGACCCCGCGCGCGGCGCTGCGCGAAGCCCGCGCCACGTCCGTCTTGCGCCAATCGGTGCGAGCCACATGCGAGCGCAGATCGGGCGCGTCTTTGCGATGGCGATTCGCCATGTGAAAGAGTTCCGCCAGCAGCGTGATCGATGTCGCCATTAGGAATGCACCGGCAAACAGCGCGTAAGACTGCGACGCCGCCGGGTTGCTGAACTGATCCGCCACGATGTATCCGCCGCCCATAAGCATCGCGATCGCAAAGAAGAACACCGGCGCGGCGAAGATGCGAAACGCCCCTTCGCGCCTCGCGGCGGTCTTGTCGGGGAGCAACCGCACGCCCGGCATTACGACAGACTTAAGCATAGCTCCTCCTCCTTGACGGGTTTTGGCACCGGCTTGGGCATCGGCACCGGCGCCTGCGCCGCAGGCGGCTTATCCAGCCTCAAAAAATCGAGATAGGCAAACGACGGCGCCATATACTTCTTTTTCATGATTCCGCCGCAGGCGCAGCGCGGATTCTGCCCGTGTATCTCTCCGCTGATTTCGACAACCACCTGGCATCCGCAAGCGGGATTCACGCAGAGCCAGCGTTCTTTCGCTCTCATCAACATGGCGCCCCCTCAGTGCGCGATCTGGTTTATACGCCCATACGGTCCCCGACCGGTTGCGCGTAGGCATGTTAACGGACAGGTAAAATACCTAAACATAGAACTTGACGCAAGTATTACTTTTCAGGAAGAGGGCGCATATCCGTTGGCGAGTTGTGTATCGGCCTAGTACCTCGGGTGTTGGTGGAGAGTAACCGACGGTACGCCGGGAAAATGGAAATTCGAAAATGAAAATGGAAAGACCGCGCCTGAGTTGGTTCACAGCTTCCATTTGCGAAATGAACGGAGGCTCAAGGGCTGAAGCCCCTCACTCCACATCACTAGCGGCACGACTGAAGTCGTGCCCTCCCGACGAGCTTACGATGCGGCTTTCGCTGTGGTTAGGCGACGCAACAGATCGGCTCGCACTTCTTCGCTGACGAATGCTGCTTCCGCCGAATTGCGCTGGCATCGGTGAAATTCCGCGGCGCCCCAATTGAATGTGCTCTCGAGTCGCTCGAATTCCTTCGTGAGCGTCGTGAGCGAAACCGTGCGGCAATCCGTATTCACCGTCACATGGAGCCCCTTGCGAAACAGCTGGTCGATTGGATGCTCCCGCAGCGAATTCGCGGCCCGCGTCTGCACGTTCGACAGGGGGCACACTTCCAGCGGTAACCGCGCCGCTCTCGCGCGTTCCTGCAATTCGCTCGATTCCATAATGCGCACGCCGTGTCCGATGCGTTCGGCGCCGAGAAGATCGATCGCTTCGCGAATACTGTCCGCTCCGGCAGCCTCCCCAGCGTGAACAGTGCGCCGAAGCCCCTCACGTTTCGCCAGCGCAAACGCCTCAGCGTGCGGTGCCGCGATGTACCGCGCCTCGTCGCCCGCCAGATCGAGCGCGCAAACCTTGTCGCGATTGTTCACCGCCAGCTTGGCAATCTCCAGGCTGCGCTCGCCCGATTCATGCCGCAGGCAGCAAACAATCAGCCCGGTCTTCATCCCGGTTTGCCGCTCACCTTGTTTCAATCCTTCATCGACCGCATTCAAAACTTCCTGCATCGTCAGCCCATTCCGCAAATGCAGCTGCGGCGCAAAGCGAATCTCGCCATAGATCGTCCCGTCCGCCGCCAGATCCTCAACAATCTCGCGCGAAATCCGAACCAGATGCTCGCGATGCTGCATCACCTCCAGCGCCAAGTCGATTCGCACCAGATAATCCGCCAAATCGATACAAACCTCAGGCGCAACCAGCGCCGGCTCCAGCGGCGTCGGCAGATCAAGCCCAATCCTGCGCCCAAGCTCCGCCACCGTCGCCACCCGCACCGACGCATCAAGATGGCAGTGCAGTTCAATTTTAGGCAGCGACTTGTAATCGATGGGCATTCGCGGCTCCGAGGTTAGCCTTACCGATTATGAAGAGTTTCGGCGGGACGAGAAAATCACTTTTTTATGGCCTTCTGAACGAGCGCGCGATACTCGGCCGCGAGTTTCAAGAATCGCTCGCGCTCAGCCGGATCCCTGGAGCCATGCAGCGTATTGATTTCGGCAAAGCGCGCCTTGTCTTCCGGCGAGAGAATGGCGTCGAGATTTCTTTTCATTCGAGACTGCTTTCGCGACGCGGCAAAGAGCGAATAAGCAGCGATGCCGATGATCGCAAGCACCGGTCCCCCTGCGACAACCGCAATCCAACCGTAAGTCGAAAAGAAACTCTCAGTGTCACCTTGGTGGCCGGAAATCAGAATCGCAGCTCTCAGGAATAACCAGACCAGCCCCATACCCGCAATGGCCAATCCTCCGCCCCACACCAAAATCCCAACGTACGTCCAAGCCGCAAACTTCAGCACCTTCTTGTTGTTTGAAATTGTGTCCGTTAGAGAGCCGGTGTGATCGTAGATAAAACAACGCACGGTCCAGTTTCTTTCGACGGTTTTCCGAGAGTCTTCGCGAGCTTCGTCCAGAGTGCCGAACACGCGGCAAATTTCGGACGAAGTGACATGGTCACCCGTTGGATTTCTTGGGCGGCCAGTTTTGAAGTCTTTGTAGCGAACCGCGAACTCGCCGGCCGCAAGCTTCGCCCGCCAACATTCCTTGGGGAATTTAGCATCAGGGTCGCCCGACAAAATTTGATCGTGCGTTGGGAAATCGCCGTCGTAAACGCGAACTTCTCTCATGCCCATAGCGGTGGCAATCCGGATGAGTTGGAGGACGTGCAACTACACCCAGCCTAGCACCAGTAAGTCTTCCAAGCCTCTGGATAAGTAACCAATGTGGTGACGCGGTCACTAAAGAAAGAGGGGCACGGCGTGCCGTGCCCCTACGGGTGAAACTTTGATTGTGGTTAGCGATTGAGTCGCTAAATTACAGGACCGACTCGGACCAATTCTCCAGCGTATCTTTCACCTTGTGCAGGAACTGGTGTGCAACGGCGCCGTCCACGACGCGGTGGTCGTAGCTCAGCGTGACGTAGCACATCGACCGAATCGCGATCGAATCGTTGATGACCACCGGCCGCTTTTCAATCGCGCCGAGGCCGAGGATGCCGACGTTCGGCTGGCTAATCACCGGCAGTCCAAACAATCCGCCAAACACCCCAGGATTCGTGATCGAGAACGTGCTCTCCTGCACCTCTTCCGGCGTCAGCTTCTTCGAACGCGCACGCTCCGCGAGATCATTCAGATTGCGCTGAATCCCGAGAATATTTTTCTCATCTGCATTCTTGATCACGGGAACGATCAATCCCCAGTCGAGCGCGACGGCCATGCCGACGTTGATTTCCTTGTGGAGCACGACGTTGGTGCCATCCAGCGACGCGTTCATCGTGGGATACGCGCGCAACCCGGCGACCGCCGCCTTCACAAAAAACGGCATGAAGGTGAGCTTGGTCTCGTAGCGCTTCTCGAATTCGTCGCGTGACTTCGCGCGAATCGCGGCGACTTTCGTCATGTCGATTTCATCGACGCTGTAAACGTGCGGCGAAACGTGCTTCGAGGCGATCATGTGCTCGGCAATGCGCTGCCGCATGATGGTCATCGGCTGCACTTCGTAGTTGCCGAAGTACATGCGCTCGCGCGGCACGGCAGTTTCGAACGCGACGTGATGCTGGCCGCCCATGGTGCTGGCTGGCGGCGGAGCCTGCGGAGGCGCCTGACGCTGCGGCGGAGGCGGAGGCGCGGAGTAGCTCGGCGCAGGTGCTCGCTGCGTGTAAACGTCGGCCTCGGCCGGCTCAATCTGCTTCGCCGCTTCGTTGGCAGACGCGCCGCTGGCGAGATGCGCTTCGAAGTCTTGCTTGCTGATGCGGCCGCCGGTGCCGGTGCCTTGCACGGTCGTCAGGTCGATGCCGTGTTCCTTCGCCATGCGGCGAACGAGCGGGGAGCTGTGTATGCGCGCGCCTTCGCGAGCGGGCGCGGCGGGCGCTGGAGCCGCGGGTTTCGCAGCGGCTGGCGGCGGTGGCGGAGCAGCGGCGGGCTTCGCCGCTTGCTGCGGAGCAGGAGCGGCCTTCGCGGGTTCGGCAGCTTTGGCAGCCGGAGCAGGCGCCGGAGCCGCAGCTTGTGCCGCGCCACCAGCCGCATCGATCACGCCGACAACCGTCTGAATCGGCACCGTCTTGCCTTCACCGACTTTAATCTCTTTCAGCACGCCGGCCGACGGCGACGGAATTTCCGCGTCAACCTTGTCGGTGGAGATTTCAAACAGCGGCTCGTCGCGCTCGACTTTGTCGCCGGGCTTTTTCAGCCACTTCGTGATGGTGCCTTCAAAAATGCTTTCGCCCATCTGGGGCATTACGATGTCAACGGCCATGTCTGTCTCCTGAGAAACCGAAAAACTTTAAGACGGGCACGGCAGTGCCGTGCCCCTACAAAATATCGTCAGTACTTCGCCAACTCCCGCGCCGCGTGCATGATCTTGTCCGTATTCGGCAAGAAGTGTGCTTCCAGCGGCGGCGAGTACGGCACCGGCGTATCGAGCGCGGTCACGCGAAACACCGGACCATCCAAATCGCCGAACGCTTTCTCGCACAAAATCGCCGCGATTTCGCCGGCAATGCCGCCCGTCTTCGTATCTTCGTGCACGACGAGCACGCGATTCGTCTTCTTCACCGACTTCAGAATCGTCTCTTCATCGAGCGGAAGCAAGGTGCGCAGGTCGATCACTTCGATCTCGATGCCTTCCTTCGCCAGCGCCTCGGCAGCTTCCAGCGAATTGTGCATCATCGCCGCGTAAGAGAGGATCGTGAGGTGTTTTCCCTCGCGCCGCACGGCCGCTTTGCCGATCGGCACGGTGAAATCTTCCGCCGGTAGCTCTTCCTTGATGCGGCGGTAGAGGTACTTGTGCTCGAAAAAGAGCACAGGGTTATTATCGCGCACCGCCGCTTTCAGCAAGCCTTTCGCGTCGTAGGGTGTGGAGGGATAGATAACCTTCAGCCCGGGCGTGTGGACGAAATACATTTCGGGATTCGCCGAGTGGAACGGGCCGCCGTGAACGCCGCCGCCGGATGGTCCGCGCACGACGATCGGTGCCGGCGCGTTCCACAGATAGT
>DATAMU010000723.1:0-3869 GCA_036266605.1 Candidatus Acidiferrum sp.
CACGGGACCGCGAACGTGGACAAGCTGCGGCCGGCGCGACTCGAGATGGTCAATCCGCAGATGGAAATGCTCGGCGCGGACGAAAACGATTCCACGGAAGTCGGACGGATCGTTCCGATTTACGAAGCGATCGGTTCGTTCGGTTCGCGCTCGATTCGGCGTGCGATTTATACGGCGTTGCAGACGGTGGAGTTGCAGGTTCCGGAGATTTTACCGGCGGCGTTGCAGAAGCGGCTTGGATTTCCTTCGCGCGCGCAATCGATTGCGCACACGCATTTTCCGCCGGCGGGAGAATCGGTGGATGCGTTGAATGCGTATGCTTCGCCGGCGCAACGGCGGCTGATTTTTGAAGAATTCTTTTTGTACCAGCTGAGCCTGGCCTTGGATCGGCGTGCGGTGCGGAAGGAAAACGCGATCGCGTTCAAGTTGCGCGACGACAGCGTGCGCGATGCGATCAAGAAGATTTTGCCGTTCAAGCCGACGGCTGCGCAGAAGCGCGTGCTCGGTGAAATTGCGTCCGACTTAGAACAATCGTCGCCGATGAACCGGCTGTTGCAAGGCGACGTCGGCAGCGGCAAGACGATCGTGGCGCTGCAAGCCGCCGTGATAGCGATGGCGAACGGCTGCCAGGCCGCTCTGATGGCGCCGACTGAAATTTTGGCGGTGCAGCATTTTCTTTCGGCGCGGCGCATTCTCGAGCCGGCCGGATACAAGGTCGAACTGGTCATCAGCGGGATGAAGTGGAAAGAGAAAGCGGCTGCGCTGGAACGTATCAAGAGCGGAGAAGCGAATCTTGCGATCGGGACGCACGCGCTGATCGAAGACAACGTCGAATTCGCGCGGCTCGGATTTGTTGCTGTCGATGAGCAGCATCGCTTCGGCGTGTTGCAACGCAAGCGGCTAATGGACAAAGCCGCGACGCACGGGCACGCGCCGCATGTGCTGGTGCTGACGGCGACGCCGATTCCGCGGACGCTTTCTCTCACGCTTTATGGTGATCTCGACGTCAGCGTGCTCGACGAACTCCCGCCGGGTCGCACGCCGATCGAAACGCATCTTACGAGCGAGCCGCATCTGGCGGGCGTTTGGAACGGCATCAAGCGCGAGGTCGAGGCGGGGCATCAGGCTTACATCGTCTATCCCGTGATCGAGGAGTCGAAGCTCGAGCTTAAGGCGGCGATGGAGGAGTACGAGCGGCTCGGGCATGAAGTTTTTCCAAAATTTAAACTGGGATTGTTGCACGGACGCCTGTCGAGCGAAGAAAAAGACGATGTCATGCAGCGCTTCCGTAAGAACGAAGTGAACATTCTTGTCTCCACGACAGTCGTCGAGGTTGGTGTCGATGTGCCGAACGCTTCGGTGATGGTGATTGAGCACGCCGAACGATTTGGCTTGTCGCAATTGCACCAGCTTCGCGGGCGCATCGGCCGCGGAGCGGCGAAATCGCACTGCGTGCTGGTCGGGCCGACGCGCATGACCGAAGAAGCGAAAGCGCGCCTCGAAGCGATGGTGCGGACGTCGAACGGATTTGAGATCGCCGAAACCGATCTTGAACTCCGCGGCCCGGGAGAATTTTTCGGGACGCGGCAGTCGGGCTCGCTGGGATTTCAAATCGCGAATCCAATGCGCGACCGCGCTGTGCTTGATCTCGCGCGCCAGGAAGCGTTCGCGTTGGTCGAAGCCGCAACAATGCCTGCGACGTCGAATGCGCCTTCGACCGCTCAATCTAAAGAAGGCGCGAAACAAAGCGTCAACGCCAGCGCCCCCGTCAACGAACTCGATCGTTTGCTGCGTCGCCTTCCGCCAGAATGGCAACGTCGCTATCACCTAGCTCGCATCGGATAAAATCACAAACTCATGCGCGTCATTGCCGGCCAATTCCGCTCACGTCAGTTGAAATCTCTTAAAGGCCTCGCGCTGCGGCCCACCAGCGACCGCTTGCGCGAGACTCTGTTCAACGTCCTCGCGCCGCTCATCGTCGGTTCGCGCTTCCTCGATGTCTTCGCAGGCACCGGCGCGATCGGCATCGAGGCCCTGAGCCGAGGCGCATCGGAAGCCGTCTTCATCGAAAGCCATCAACCTGCGGCCGCGTTGATCAAACAGAATTTGGCGTCGCTTGGGATCCGGACTGGGGTCAGCGTGCTCGCCCTGGATGCCGTGCGCGGGCTCGACAAGCTCGCTGCGAAGCCGAGCGCTAAATTCGATCTCGCGTATATCGATCCGCCGTATTCCGACGCTGACGAGTACGCCAAGGTTCTTGAGGCCGTGGCGAAGTCGCCGCTGTTTCACCCTGAGTCGCGCATCGCCGTCGAACACCGCCGCTCCTTCGATCTGCCCATCGTAGCGGGGCTCACTACGGTTCGCCGCCTTGAACAGGGCGACGCGGCGCTCACCTTCCTCGCGCCTTAGCCATTTCATTCAACCTGACAGAATCTACGTACTCTCGTCGTCGCCACCCTCGGCTTGATTGGCGGCGAACGGGGAGTTCTGGGCTGAGTTGCATCAAAGCCCCCGCCGTCTGGGAAGCGACCGCGACTACACCGCGGCGTTTGATCGGGCTCCGAAATGGGACGTTGCTTCGCGTCGGAGGAGTGAGGCAGGAGCCCGTGTTTAGATGCGTACGTGTTTCTCGAGGACGAGGAATTCGAGATCATTGCGAGTTGGGGTGCCGTAGCGGATGTCGCCCTAGGGAAGGGGCGAGTTTGGCCGGTGCGTTGGTAGCCACGGCGTTCGTGAGGTTGAGCCTAAACCCGCACCCTTTAACAACTAAGGGGTGCGGCACCCAACGGCCAAGACCATTGGCGGCATCCAAATGCGGGTTGACCGTGGGGATGGGCATCGCGCAACCTTGTAGTGAATATTTCAGGGGATTTGGTAGCGACAAATGAGTTTGAGTTCGGCCAATGGGGCGCTGAATTTGCTTGGGCAGGCACCGACCGCGGTGCCGCTCGTGGCTCCGCGTCTGCCTGCGGGTTCTGAGGGGCCGCGGCTGGATGTAGCTTGGGGCGATTTTCATCAGGGGGTTGGGAGCAGCGTTCGCGCGGTGCTGGCGCGCGGCGGTGTTAATGGGTTTTTCAGCGGCGGATTTTTTAAGGATTGCTGGATCGAGTCGCGGTGGCCGCGGCGGGCGATTGTGGCGGCGTTGTTGTGGCACGTGGCGTTTTTGGCGATGCCGTTTCCGAAGGGCGCGTTCCAGCCGAAAAAAGTGAACAACCTCGAGAATTTTCAGCTGACGTGGTCGGGGCCGATTCAGGATTTGCCGCTGCTGCAAATTCCAAAGGCGCGTGCCAAGACGATTGCGAAAGCTGCTCCCGTCGATCCCGCGCCGGAGCTGGGAGCGGATGCGTTTCATCCGCGACAGAGGATTTTTACTGATCCGGTGCGGCCGACTCACGCGAAGCAGACGCTGGTGAATCCGAAGGCGCCGATGGAGGCGCCGAAGCTGCTGCCGCAGATGCCGAACATGGTGGAGCTGGCGGCGACGACGGGGCCGGCGAAGCCGAAGGTGACGATCAGCGAGGACGCGCTGAAGCAACTGCATCCGCACGAGCGGAAGGTGAAGCTCGTGAAGGTGGCGCCGCCGGAAGACGCGCCGGTTCTTGCGCCGGAGCATATGGCGTCGGAGTTGAACATTCCGGTGACGGAGAATGGGCCGGCTCGGCCGAAGTTGGAGATTAATGCGGGAGTTGCGCCGCGTGCGGCTAAGCGTGAGCGGAGCGGCGAAATTGCAGCACCTGCGCCGGAAATGAGTTCGCCGGCGGCGGGAGGAGCGAGTGCGCAGACTTTGATTGCGTTGTCGGCTTCGCCTGGGCCGGCTGCGCCGCCCGCACCGCCTGCGGGAAATTTGGCGGCGAAGGTGGCGATTTCGC
>DATAMU010000724.1:0-3572 GCA_036266605.1 Candidatus Acidiferrum sp.
AATGCACTCTTTCGCATGACACTCACCTCTGCCTCCAAAAAATCGTTTTGCCGAATAAAAAATCTGAGTTGTACAAGATGAGCACACTTGAAACATAAAGAGATATGTCTTTGTGCCACGAGGGGCAGCAAAGAGGTCGGCGCAAGCACCCCAACTGGGGCCACCCGGACCATGACGCGTGCGGGACAGGATTTATTGCGCAACTCGCGAGCCCGCCCAGCCACGACATCGTCCAATATGCGCTAAACGCCCTGGAGCGGCTCACTCACCGGGGCGGCGTCGATGCCGACGGTGCGAGCGGTGATGGCGCCGGACTGCTGACCTCGATCCCGCAAACTTTTTTCCGAGCACGCGCCGCAGAGCAGCGGATCGACCTGCCCGAGCATTTCGGCTTGGGATTCGCGTTCTTTCCGACGGGCGCAGTCGCTGAGGCGCAACGCGCCGTCGAAGCGGCTGCCGACACCGAGCGGCTCCGGGTTCTCGGTTGGCGGCGGGTTCCGGTCAACGCGGCTGTTTTGGGGCCGCGCTCGCTGGAAACGATGCCGGAGGCGTGGCAGTTTTACGTTTCGCCGTTTCATGCGACGCGCGAGCCGGCGAAATTTGAGTTTCGTCTGGCGTTGCTGCGCAAGCGCGCGGAGTCGATGTTGCCGCAGCGCTGTTACATTTGTTCGCTGTCTTCGCTGAGCGTCGTTTACAAAGGGCTGCTTACGCCCTGGCAATTTCCGCAATTTTACGAAGATCTGCGCGACTCGCTGTTTGCCACCACGTTTGCCGTTTTCCACCAGCGCTATTCGACCAATACTTCGCCGTCGTGGGCGCTCGCGCAGCCGTTTCGTTATTCGGCGCACAACGGTGAAATCAACACGATCATTTCCAACCGGCGCTGGATTCGCGCGAAGGATCGCGAACTCCGCGCGAAGCTGACTGTTGGCGCCTGGTACGAAATTCTCGAAGAGAACGTCAGCGACTCGGCAAGCTTCGACAATGCGTTTGAGCAAAAGCTGCTCGAAGGATATTCGCCTGAAGCGGCGATGCTCTCGATGGTTCCGCCTGCGTTTGAGAACGATCCGCTGCTTTCGCGCGATGTTCGCGGAGCGCTGGCGTCTCTATCGCAGGACAGCGAGCCGTGGGATGGGCCGGCGGCACTGGTTTTCTCGGACGGGAATTTTGTTGGCGCGAAGCTTGATCGCAACGGGCTGCGACCGCTGCGTTACACGCTAACGCATGATGGGTTGCTGATCGCCGGATCGGAAACTGGCTTAGTCGATCTGCCGGAATCACGAATTGCGGAACGGCAGCGTCTTGGCCCGGGCGAAATGATTTTGGCGAATCCGGTTACCGGGACCGTTTATCGTTGGCGCGAGATCTTGAAGCGGCTTGCGACGCAGCAGTCGCGCAATTCGCTGCCGCAGGTTCGTCCGCTCGGTGAAAAAGCTGCGCACGATGCGCCGGCGAGCATCGAGCAGCCGAAGCGAGTCGCTGCTGCCGCTGGCTGGACCGAAGATCAATTCAAAATTTTGTTTTCCGCGCTCCCGCATGGCAAAGAAGCCGACTGGAGCATGGGCGATGACGCGCCGCCGGCGTTTCTTTCGACGCTGCCGCGTACACTGTGGGATTACTGCAAACAGCGTTTTGCGCAAGTCACGAATCCGCCGATCGATCCGCTGCGCGAATCGCAGGTGATGTCGCTCGCGGTTCATTTGCCGCACGGCGTCGTGTTGCCGAGTCCGATCATCAGCGCGGGACAGCTTGCTGAATTGTCGGCGACGTTTGGTCCCGTGCAAAAAGTGGATTTCACGTTTCCTGCCCCAATGGGAGTCTCGGGCGCGCGCAGTTGCATTACTCAGCTGACTACCCCTCTGAGTGACAGCGGGCGCCCGGGCCTCCTCCTCCTTTCCGATCGCGGAATTAGCAGCGAGTGCGGCGCGTTGCCTGCGCTGCTGGCCACCGCGACCGTTTGGAAGGCGATGGTGCGCGATGGGCTTTGGGATGTGCCACTCGTTGTCGAGTCGGCGCAGGTTTTCGATACGCATCATGTGGCGCTGCTGGTTGCCGCCGGCGCGAGCGCGGTTGTGCCGTATCTCGCGGATCAATTTGCGGAATCGTTGGAAGAAGGTGGCGCGGAGCGGATGCGCACCGCGATCGTCGCCGGGTTGCGCAAAGTGTTGGCACGCATGGGCGTTTCGACGCTGGCGAGCTATCGCAACAGCCATTTGTTTGAGATCGTCGGATTGTCTGAGGATTTCTGCTCGGAATTTTTTGAGGATGTTTCCGATTTCCCTGGGCAGAAGAGTCTTGACGATCTGCTGAAAGACTATTTGCGAATGCATGCGCATGGGTTTTCGGCCGCGATGGAAGATATGGGCGATTCCGGCCTGTATCGCTTCCGCAAGGGCGCGGAGTTGCACGCCAATTCGCCGGAAATCGTTCGGCGGTTGCATGCTCACGTGAAGAATCCGACGGCGGGGAAGTACGCCGCGTTTGAGGAGTTGGCTGAATCGCAGGGGACGGTTTTTCTGCGCGATTTGCTTGAGACGGTGCAGGCGACGCCGATTCCGGTCGAAGAAGTCGAGCCGGTTGATGAGATCGTGAAGAATTTCAGCACGCAGGCGATGTCGCTCGGGTCGCTAGGGCTGGAAGCGCATCGGACGCTGGCGCTGGCGATGAATCAATTAGGCGGGCGCAGCAACACCGGTGAAGGCGGCGAAGATCCGAAGCTGTACACAGACGAGCCGCATGCGGCGAACAAGATCAAGCAAGTTGCGTCGGGGCGGTTCGGCGTTACGGCGAACTATTTAGTGCACGCGCAAGAACTCGAAATCAAGATGGCGCAGGGCTCGAAGCCGGGCGAAGGCGGGCAGCTACCGGCGAAGAAAGTTACGGAATATATTGCGACGATTCGGCACGCAACGCCGGGGACGCCGCTGATTTCGCCGCCGCCGCATCACGATATTTACAGCATCGAGGATTTGGCGCAGCTCATTCACGATTTGCGTGCGGTGAATCCGCGGGCGCGGGTTGGCGTGAAGCTGGTGTCGAGCACGGGCGTTGGGATTATCGCGGCTGGCGTTGCGAAAGCGGGCGCGAACGTTATTACGATCAGCGGGCATAACGGCGGGACGGGGTCGTCGCCGTTGACGTCGATCAAAAATACCGGTCTGCCGTGGGAGATCGGGTTGCGCGAGACGCACGAGACACTGGTGCGGGCGGGACTGCGGTCGCGAATTTCGCTGCGCGTTGACGGTGGATTGAAATTTTCGCGCGACATCATTATTGCGGCGATTTTGGGTGCGGATGAGTTTGGATTTGGTACGGCGGCGTTGCTGGCGATTGGGTGCGTGATGGCGCGGCAGTGTCACCTGAATACGTGTCCGGTGGGAATTGCGACGCAGGACGAAGTGTTGCGGACGCGATTTGCGGGCAAGCCGGAAATGATCGTGGCGTATTTCCGATCGCTCGCGGAAGAAGTACGCGGCAAGCTCGCGAAACTCGGAGTGAAATCTTTGGACGAGTTGCGCGGCTGGTATGATTTGCTGGATACGCGTTCAGGCATGGATGCGTTCATGGTTGTG
>DATAMU010000725.1:0-4913 GCA_036266605.1 Candidatus Acidiferrum sp.
CGCCGACGATCGCTTTGCCATCAAATCGCGCGGATTGATCGTAATCTCGCCTCGATTCCCGATAATGATCACGCGCCCATACTGCGCCAGCATCTTCAGATCGCTCGACAAGTTCACATTGGCGAGCATCTCCAAAATCACGTTTACACCCTTGCCGCCCGTCGCCTTCATGATCTCGTCGGTGTAGCCCGCCTTCGTGTGATTGAACGCCTGATGCGCGCCTTCCTTCTTCACCAGCTCGATCCCCTTGTCGGTTCCCGCTGTGCCAAACACCGTCAGCCCCTTCGCTCGCGCAATCTGCACCGCCGCCGAACCTACGCCGCCGCTCGCCCCGTGAATCAACACGGTCTCGCCCGCCAGCGCCTTCGCCTCCTGATTCAACGCGTGATACGCCGTCCCATACGGCACCCAAACCGCGGCACCCTGCTCAAACGAAATGTTCGCCGGCAACTTCTCGACTTGCGATTCTTCCGCCAGCGTAAATTCCGCGTACGCGCCGCTGATCGTCTTCGCCGTGTAAACGCGATCGCCCGCTTTCACTTTCGTCACGCCGTCGCCAGCCGCTTCCACGACGCCCGCAGCATCCGATCCCGGCGTGTAAGGCAGCGGCGGTTTGATCGCATACGTCCCCGTCCGCATGTACGTGTCATACGGATTCACGCCCGCCGCATGCACCTTCACCAGCACCTGTCCCGCCGCCGGCTTCGGCGTAGGAATTTCATCCAGCTTCAAAACTTCCGGCCCGCCAAATTCATGCACCTGAATCGCTTTCATATTTTTTCTCCCATTGAGACAAAAATTCTTTGTAAGGGCGGGGCTTGCTCCGCCCGTCCGCTGCGTCTTGTTAAAAAATCATCGGCCTCGCACCGTTTTGTCGTTACTTCTTTACTTCTTTGCTTCGTTACGTCGCCTCTTAGAAATGCTCGTCCACCGCAACCGCTTCCGCCTTTTTCTCCGTCAGCCCCGCCGCCGTTCCCCAAGCCGTCGTCTGCCAATTATCCTTGCCCTTCCCCTTCGGAATCCACGGCGGCAAAGTCTGATTCAAGTACGTCGCCAGCGCATAAATGTAAGGCTCATATTGCGCGCGCATCGCCGCCAGTTTCTCCCGCGCCTCGCTCGTATTCGTCAACACAATCCCATCCTGCGCCAGCGTCCCGCGCAGCCGTTCCCAATCCTCCGCGGGAATTCTTTCATACGGCAACGCCCGCGGCGGCGTATTGAAAACCTGCGACAAATCCACCACCGCATGCCGCGCAATCGCATACGTCAACTGCGCCTGCTTTTCGCACGCATCCTCGATGCACACCTTCATCAGCGCGCACGTATCGATAATCGCCGTCAGCGATGCAATCCACGATTGGTTGTCGTGCTGCGACCGAAAATACGCGAGCACCGGATACGATAAATGGCTTTCCATCAATTCCGCCGACCACTGCTCCCAATCTTTCAGCAACTCGCGCAACGCCTCGCGCCCGCCGGGATAAGCGTGACGCCGCAACAATTCACCCGCAGTCGGTGGCGTTCCCGCGCGCGAATCGAGCAGCGTAATCTCGATCTCGCGGTCTGAGAAGGACCCATAGATAAAAGGGAGGTACCCGATGATCGCCGCCAAAAATCCAAACCCGAATCCCGCCTCGGCCACCACCAATCCCCGCGCCAGTTGTGACCGCGGCACCACATCGCCCAGCCCCAGCGTAAAAAACGTCGTCCCGCTCAAATAGAAATCGTTCGAAAAGCTGGGCTGTCCGCCGGTCACCACCACCGCCGACCCCGCGCCGTACTGCATCAATCCAAATCCGAGCACGAGCCCGACCGCCCAAACCGCGAGCAACAGCAACAACGAACTCGGCCCGAAAAATCCCAGCAACATCTCCCGCGTCTTGCGCGACGAAAACAGATTCGCCACAGACTTCGCGATCCCCCAGGTCACGCGATAAAACAACCGCGTCAGCCGAAACTTCCGCGTCACCCGCCGCGGCAAAATGATCGACTCAAACGCATCCCACACCACGACCAAAAAAATCACGATGCCCGTGATAAACGCGCCCGGATTCGGAATCAGCTGCTGCATATTGGTGAGCTGGACCTCAGTACATGGCGAAGATTTAAAGTGCCGGACGGCAGTTGGGTGCCGCACCCTCCGGTTTCAGAGGGTGCGGATTTTCCCGGATGCTTGGCAATACTTCGCCGCATAGCGACAACCTGTCATCCCGAGCGAAGCGAGGGATCTGCTTTCTTTAGCCACTGCACCCGAACAATCCTCGTGCGCAGGGTCGAGCGGACCGCCCTACGATTCCAACCGCGCACTCACCGTAATCTCCGCCTTAAGCAACTTCGACACCGGGCAACCCGTCTCCGCATTCTTCACTGCCTGATCGAACTTCGCCTTATCCGCCCCCGGCACTTTCGCAACCAAATCCAGATGGCTCTTCGTGATGCTGAATCCCTCCCCCACTTTTTCCAGCGAGACCGTCGCCGTCGTTTCCAGCTTGTCCGCTTTCAATCCCACCGCTCCGAGCTGCCCCGAAAGTGCCATCGTGAAGCAACCCGCATGTGCCGCCGCCACCAATTCTTCGGGATTCGTCCCGACGCCGTTCTCAAACCGCGTGCTGAACGAGTACTGCGTCTGCTTCAGCGTCCCGCTGTCGGTCGAAATCGACCCCTTGCCGGTCTTCAGATCGCCCTGCCACACCGCGCTCGCCTTGCGTTGCATCGTTTGCTCCTTCTTTCGTTTGGAAGTATTTCGACTGAAAAACTAGATTCGTCGTTTGTTGATGCCGGCTCTGTCGAATCAACCGGCTCGTTGGAGATTTCTGGTGCGCCTGATTCGAAGATTCCTTCATCCGCTTTGAATGCAGAGAATTCGATTCTCGCGCTACACCGAAGGGTATATTGAACAGATGAACCTGTCGAGCCGCGCCCGTCATCAACTACCGGCCCGAAGCTGTCCACTGGAATCGTTCAAGTGCACCGCGCACTAATCGAGCAAGCACATCGACCGTGGCCAATGCCCGCAAGCCCATGGATCATGGCGCAGTCATGGCACGATCTCCTCTTCGCGCACTGGCGAATCGATGCTGTCCAGTTGCGGGTGTTGCGTCCGCTGATTCCCGCCCCACTCGAAATCGACAAATTTCAAAACGAAGCCTGGATCGGCGTCGTCCCATTTCGCATGTCCGGTGTGCGCCTGCGCGCGACGCCTGCGTTTCCCACATTCTCCGCATTCCCCGAACTCAACGTCCGCACCTACGTCACTCACGGTGGCAAACCCGGTGTCTGGTTCTTCTCCCTCGATGCTGCCAACTCAATCGCCGTCAGCGTCGCGCGCGCCTGGTTCCATCTCCCCTATTTCAACGCCAGAATGAGCTGCAAAACTCGCAACAACTGGATCGAGTACAGCAGCGAACGCACTCATCGCAACGCCGCAAAAGCAAAACTCCGCATGCGCTACCGCCCCACCGGCGAAACCTTCCATCCTCATCCTGGCACGCTCGAGCACTTCCTCACCGAGCGCTACTGCCTCTACGCGTCCGATGAAAAAGGGAAAATCGTGCGGGGCGACATACAGCACGCGCCTTGGTCGCTGCAATCAGCCGAAGCCGAATTCCGCGAAAACTCAATGATCGAAGCTGCCACGCAGCGCGACGCTTCAGCGCCGCCTTTGACCAACGTTCTACCCCACCCAAACGCCTCGCTGTTGCACTTCTCCCGCCGCCAAGACGTAGTCGTCTGGCACCCGCACCCAATCTGATCTTTGGTAGCGCCGGCACCCTTGCCGGCGGTTTTGACACTCCCTATGCAACCCACGTGCGTCCAGAACGCACGCAGCCAATCCGGTCCGTCCACTATGAATTCTCCGCGAGACTCTGCATACTCTGCGCCTCTGCGTTATCTTTTTCTTCTCTTCCTCACCACTTATGAAACACAAAAAACACGCCCGCCACCATGCACCCAAACCCCGCCAAATAATTCCACCTAAACTTCTCCCCCAAATAAAACACCGAAAAAACCGCAAACACCGTCAACGTAATCACTTCCTGAATCGTCTTCAACTGCGCCGCCGAAAACTCATACGACCCAAACCGGTTCGCTGGCACCTGAAAGCAGTACTCGAAAAACGCAATCCCCCAACTCACAAAAATCACCTTCCAAAGCGCCTCGTTCCGATACTTCAAATGCCCATACCACGCAAACGTCATAAAAATATTCGACACCGTCAAAAGCAAAATCGTCCGCATTGTTGATTCGTCTCCTCAATCCACTCTTGTTAGCTGTTCCTCAACATTAGCCGAGACGCATCACCCTCGACTGTTTCGGCACTTTCCCGTGAACTCTGCAAACTTTAGTTCCGACCCGCGATACCGTAGAGCAATCGTACGCGACCCATTTTTGATTCGTCATCCCCTCGAAGGATTGCAACTGTGCCCAGACTCTCGCGCCGCCTCTGCTGGACGCTCGCCGCATCCCTGCTATCGACGCTGGTTGTGGGAGCGACCGAACTTTCTCTCGAAGTTCCCAGCACGACTGCTCAAGACCGCATCACGCTCGTCGCCACAGGTTCGTCCTTGCCCGAGCCTCTCTACGTCGGTTGGGCCGACGAATATCGCAAACGAAATCCGCTCGTCGTCATCCGCTACTTGCCCCAGGGTACGGGCGAGAGCGCGCAAAGCATCCTCTCCGGCAGCGGCGATCTCGGCGGCGGCGATGCGCCCATTCCCGACAAACAGCTCAAAGCCGATGAGCCGATTCTTCAGCTGCCGAGCGTCCTCATCGGCATCGTCATCGTTTACAACTTGCCCGATTCGCCCGGCGAGCTTCGTCTCACCGGTCCCATCGTCGCCGAAATATTTCTAGGCAAAATTAAAACGTGGAACGACCCCGCAATCGCAAAGTTGAATCCCGACATAAAGCTG
>DATAMU010000726.1:0-7218 GCA_036266605.1 Candidatus Acidiferrum sp.
GAATACGATTGTGGTTCCTGCGGGAGCGCCTACGAAATAACGGGGCGACGGGCTCGATTGAGCGTGGGGGTTGGCCGACGTCAGAGACTCTTACATCGTGCGGACTTGGGGCGCAGCATGCTGCGCCCCTACATTTGCTACTGACGCATTGTGAATTGCTGCTGCTATCGGGTTTCGCGAAAATCCCAATCCAATTTGAGGGCAGGGGCATCCCATCTTACGAACGGTGCGGGTGTCTGCTGCTATTCCGCGTGGCGAGGATTCGATGATTAAAGAGTTGGTGATGAAGTGGCCGGTGATTCGGCAGATTCTTGAGGGTGGGGACGGGACCGGCGCGGAGGCGATGAGCGACGCTACAAGGAATCTGCGTCCGAAGAACGAAGGGGCGCAGGTGGCGCGGTCCGTGTGTCCATATTGCGCGGTGGGCTGCGGGCAGCAGGTTTTTCACAAGGATGGAAAGCTGATATCGATCGAAGGAGATCCGAATTCGCCGGTGTCGCGTGGGAGATTGTGCCCGAAGGGGTCGGACAGTTTCGAATTGCTGACGCATTCGAAGCGCGTGACGAAGGTGAAGTATCGGCGGCCCTTTGGAACGAAATGGGAATCGCTCGATCAAGACACGGCGATGAAAATGATCGCGGATCGGGTGTGGGAGAGCCGCGAGAAGAGCTTTGTCGAGACGCAAGACCTGCAAACCTTGATGCAGACGAAGACGATTGCGCATCTGGGCGGCGCAACGCTCGACAATGAAGAAAATTATCTGATCAAGAAGCTATTCTGCGGCGGCCTCGGGATGGTGTGCATCTCCAATCAGGCCAGGATATGACATAGCTCCACGGTGCCCGGTCTGGGCACAAGTTATGGACGAGGCGGAGCGACGACGGCGCCGAAGGACCTGGTGAACTCGGATGCGATCCTGATCATGGGATCGAACATGGCCGAGAATCATCCGGTGGCGTTTCAGTGGGTGATCGAGGCGCGCGAGAAGCACGGAGCGCAGGTCATTCACATCGATCCGCGATTTAGCCGGACGTCGGCAATGGCGAACATCTGGCTGCCGTTGCGCGCAGGGTCGGACATTTTGTTGCTGGGCGCGTTGACTCGCTACGCGATCGAGAATGAGTATTTCTTCCGCGAGTATCTGGTGCACTACACGAATGCGCCGGTGATTATTTCGGAGAAGTATCGGGACACGGAAGAGCTGGAAGGATTGTTTTCGGGTTGGAATCCAGACGAGAAAAAATACGATCCGGCGAGTTGGCTGTATGAGGGAGCGGAGCCTGAACGGTGGGGTACCGCGGCTTCTTCGCATGGCGGACATGGGGGCGAGGGACATTCGCCGGCGGACCTAAACCACTACGAAAAGGACGAGACGCTACAGCACCCGCGGTGCGTGTTCCAGTTGCTGAAGCGGCATTTTTCGCGATACACGCCGGAGATGGTGGAGAGGTATTGCGGAATCGACAAAGAAGCGTTTTTGAACGCGGCGAAGACCTTTTGTTCGGCGTCGGGACCGGAGAAGACGGGCACGATCTGCTACGCGGTCGGATGGACGCAGCATTCGACCGGAGTGCAGATCATTCGAACGGCGGCGATTTTGCAATTGCTGCTGGGAAATATGGGGCGGCCGGGCGGCGGGGTTCTGGCGTTGCGCGGGCATGCGTCGATTCAAGGATCGACGGACGTTCCGACGCTTTATGACATTTTGCCGGGCTATTTGAGCATGCCGCATTTTGGCGAAGAGTCGCTGTCGCTGAACACCTTTACTCAGAAGTACGGATCGAAGACGGGATGGTGGCACAACTTCGACAAATATATGGTGAGCTTGTTGAAGGCCTACTACGGGGAGGCGGCGACGCAGGAAAATGAGTTTGGATTTCACTGGCTGCCGCGAGTGACGGGCGACCATTCGCATCAGGGCTATTGGCTCGACATGGTCGACGGAAAGATGGATGGGCTGTTTGTGATGGGGCAGAATCCGGCGGTGGCCGGGCCGAATTCGGGAATGGAGCGGCGCGGACTGCAGAAGTTGAAGTGGCTGGTGGTGCGGGAGATGGTGGAGACGGAGACGGCGTCGTTTTGGTATGAGTCGCCGGAAGTGAAGCGCGGTGAAGTGAAGACAGAGGAGATTGGGACGGAAGTGTTTTTGCTGCCGGCGGCGGGGCACGCGGAGAAGGCGGGGACGTTCACGAATACGCAGAGATTGCTGCAGTGGAGGGAAAAGGCGGTTGAGCCACCGGACGATGCGCGCAGCGAGAATTGGTTCATGTTTCATTTGGGTCGGCTGCTGAAGGAGAAGGTGAAGAACGATACGAGTTCGAAGAATGCCGGATTGCGCGCTTTGACCTGGGATTATCCGACCGAGGGGAGCGAAGCCGAGCCGATTCCGGAGGAAATTCTGAAAGAGATCAACGGGTTCAAGACAGACACGAAAGAACTCGTCTCGGGATTCACAGAATTGAAGGCGGACGGAAGCACGGCTTGTGGCTGCTGGATTTACAGCGGCGTGTTTCCGAAAGAAGGGCAGAACCGGGCGAACGAACGCGAGTCGAAAGATTTTTATGGGCACGGGTGGGGATGGGCGTGGCCTTCGGATCGGCGGGTAATTTACAACCGGGCGTCGGCGAAGCCGGATGGGACGCCGTGGAGCGAGCGGAAGAAATTAGTTTGGTGGGATGCGGAGCAGAAGAAATGGACTGGCAACGATGTGCCGGATTTTGTGGCGACGAAGCCCCCGGATTACAAGCCGCCTGAAGGTGCCGTCGGGGATGACGCTTTGGCGGGGGACAAGCCGTTTATTTTGCATCCGGACGGGCTTGGATGGATTTGGGCGCCGACGGGAGTTGTCGATGGGCCGCTACCAGCACACTACGAGCCGCTGGAGTCGCCAGTTCGAAATGCGATGTACCCGGCGGTGCAGAATAATCCGGTGTCGGAGACAAAGAGGCGGCGCGGGAATGACTACGCGGATTCGCCGGATGCGAAGTATCCATACATTTTGACGACGTATCGGTTGACGGAGCATCACACGGCGGGAGGGATGTCGCGAACTTTGTCGCACCTGGCGGAGTTGCAGCCGGAAATGTTCGCCGAGATTTCGACGCAGCTTGCGCAGGAATTGTCGATCGTGCCCGGCGAGTGGATTACGGTGACGACGGCGCGAGGAGCGATCGAGGCGCATGCGCTGGTGACGCCGCGGATGCAGACGCTGATGATCGATGGGAAGCCGATGCAGCAAGTGGGGTTGCCATTTCACTGGGGATATTCGGGATTGGTGAAAGGCGACATCGGGAATGATTTGGTAGCGATTTCGGAAGAGCCCAACGTGCGCATCATGGAGACGAAGGGAATTTTGTGCGGGGTGAGGCGCGGGCGGGCGCATGGGAATGGGCATACAGCGGCGGTGCCGCTTGAATCGAAAGGCGCGAACTGATGCCGACGACCGCATTCCTGACGGACGCGACGATTTGCATCGGGTGCAAAGCGTGCGAAGTCGCCTGCAAGGAATGGAATGAAGTACCGGAAGACGGGTATGTGTGGAGCGGGCTGTCGTACGACAACACGCAGTCACTGGGGGCTTCGACGTGGCGGCACGTTCTGTTTTTGGAGCAGCCGCTGGCGGCCGGGCCGCAGGTTGCCGACACGAGCGATCCGTTTCGGTGGGTGTTTTTGTCGGATGTGTGTAAGCACTGCGCGAATGCGGGATGCCTGGAGGCGTGCCCGACGGGTTCGATCGTGCGAACGGAATTTGGCGGCGTGTTTGTGCAGAAGGATGTTTGCAACGGGTGCGGATATTGCGTGGTGTCGTGTCCGTTCGGCGTGATCGATAAGAGGTATCACGACGACGGCCGCGCGTTTAAATGCACGTTTTGTTATGACCGGCAGAAGGTTGGGTTGATGCCGGCTTGCGCTACGGCTTGCCCGACGCAATCGATACAGTTTGGGGAAGTTGGGGAGTTGAAAGAGCGCGGGAAGAATCGCGTGGCGGAGTTGAAGGCGCGCGGGTACGGGGACGCGCGGTTGTACGATCCGACGGAGACTTCGGTCGGAGGGATTCATGCGATTTCGGTGATTTTGGGGGAGCCGGAGGCGTACAACTTGCCGCCGATGCCTGAGGTGCCGACTTCGTATTTGAAGAGTGCTTGGACTTCGGCGTTTGTTTCGGCGGCGATTTTGATGGCGGTGGTTTTGGCGGCGTTTGCGATGCGGCCGTAAGAGGAAGAGATTCACCACAGAGGGCGCGGAGTTTGCAGAGAAGAATGACGACGGATTCCAAGGCAAAACCGAAGGCAACTGAGCAGCGGCTCGAGGAGATTCGCGAGTCGGCTCGGCGCGTGGCGCCGCCTCCCCCGCCGGAAATTGCGGTGAAGACGGCGACGGGCGCGGCGAGTGCTGCGGAGACGGGATACTACGGGCTGCCGCTGCTAAAGCCGCCGACGTGGACGTGGGAAGTGCCGCTGTACGTTTTTCTTGGTGGGATTGCGGGGACTTCGGCGTGCATCGCGTTCGCGGCGCTGGCTTTTCAGGCACCGACGAATTTGATTCGTTTTGCACTGTGGATGGGACTGATCGGCGCCGCGATTTGTCCGGCGCTGTTGATTTCCGATCTCGGGCGGCCGGAGCGGTTCTTAAACATGTTGCGCGTTTTTAAGTGGCGATCGCCGATGTCGATGGGGTCGTGGACTTTGGTGGGATTTTCGGGAAGCGTGTTTCTGGCGGTGGTGGCGATTGAATTGGTTGTGCGCGGATATACGCAACCCGCGATTGTGACAATACTGTGGCTCGCGCAAATCACGGCAGCTTTGACGGGATTGCTTTTGGCGAGCTACACGGGTGTGCTGATCGGTGCGACGGCGATTCCGGTTTGGCATCAGCATCGAACGCTGCTGCCGGCGCACTTTTTGACTTCGGGATTGGGTGGAGCGGTTGGGATTTTGGAGTTGGCGGGATTTTTGATTCCAGCGACGCAGATACTTGGGTTTGCAACGTCGGGAGTCGAAACGGTGATCGAGATTTATTTGACGGTGCGAAAAGGAGTCGCGGACAAGCCGTTGCATCACGGAGTGTCTGGCGGGACGTTGCGTGTGGCAGGGATGCTTGAGGGGCCAGTAGCGCTGCTGATTCGCGCGGTGTGGCACGCGGAACCTTGGGGGCGGTACGCGGCGGCGATTTGTTTTCTGTTGGGCGCGTTGATGAGCCGGTATGCGTGGATTTGGGCGGGGCGGGAATCTTCGCACGATACGGGGACGCTGTTTCAGTTGCAGCGCGGAGAGCGACACGCGTAAATCCGGAGTGGGGCTGCTCAGGCGATTTGGTAAGTGCCACCGAATGAAAAATTTACGGCACATCCGGCACAGTCTCTGCATCGTATCTATATAATGTAGGCAAGCCGAGGGTAGGGAAGCCTAAGTTCGCGGGTCGCGGCGGAAGAGGCGCGCTTCGTATGCTGTTGTATTTATTGGCGTTTGTTGGCGGAGTTTTGACGATTGCGTCGCCGTGTATTTTGCCGGTGTTGCCGTTTGTGTTTTCGCGATCGGATCAGCCGTTTCGAAGGAGCGGGTTGCCGCTGCTGGCGGGGATGGCGGCGACGTTTGCGGTGGTCGCGGGATTGGCGACGTATGCGGGCGGCTGGGTTGTGCGCGCGAACCAGATTGGGAGATGGATTGCGGTTGTTGTGTTTGCGGTGTTGGGTCTCGCGCTGTTGCTCCCGAATTTTGCGGAATATTTGAGCCGGCCGTTTGTGCGGTTGGGCGGGCGTGTTCAGGGGCAGGGTTCTTCGGGGGCGCAGCAGGCGCCCGGAGTTGGGCGGTCGTTGTTGCTTGGCGTATCGACTGGACTATTGTGGGCGCCGTGTGCGGGGCCGATTCTGGGATTGATTTTAGCGGGGGCGGCTTTGCAGGGCCCGAGCGCCCATACGACATTTTTGTTGTTGGCCTTTGCCGCGGGGGCGGCGACTTCGCTGGCGTTGGCTTTGCTGGCGGGAAACAAGGTGTTTGCAGCGATGAAACGATCGTTGGGTGCAGAGGAGTGGATTCGGCGTGGGTTGGGCGCGGCGGTGTTGGTCGGAGTGGTGGCGATTTCGTTTGGGTGGGACACGGGAATTTTGCGGCGGCTGTCGCTGACGAGCACGTCGGGGATTGAGCAGAAGTTGGTGGATCGGTTTCATCCGGTTGCGTACGCGAAGATGGATGGCGGCGATACAGGCAGCGTGGAAGCCGCAGCTCCTGCGGTCATGGTGGATTTGAAACGCGAAGGGGCCATGCCGAGTCTGGATGGGGCGGTGAAGTGGCTCAACTCGCCGGCGCTTTCGACGAAGCAGCTCAAAGGCAAAGTGGTGGTGATCGATTTCTGGACATACTCATGCATCAATTGCTTGCGATCGATTCCGTACACCGAAGCGTGGTGGGAGAAATATAAGGATGACGGGCTGGTTGTGATTGGCGTGCATACGCCGGAGTTTGCGTTCGAAAAAGATGTGGCGAACGTGCAGAAATCACTGGGCGATCTGAAGATTACCTATCCGGTGGCAGTGGACAGCAGTTACGCGATCTGGAACGCGTTTCACAACGAATACTGGCCGGCGCATTATTTCATCGACGCGCAGGGGCAGATTCGCTATCACCATTTCGGCGAAGGGAAGTATGACGAGTCGGAAGAAGTTATTCAGCAGTTGCTGAAAGAGCGTGACGGGAGTTTGAAGACGGCTGGATTGGTGCAGGTGAATGGAGCGGGGGCGCAGTTGGCGCCGGATTCGAAGGATGTGGCATCGCCTGAGACGTACATCGGGTTCGAACGGCAGCAGCATTACGCTTCGCCGGAAGCGATCAAGCAAGACAAAGCGCAGAATTACAGCGCGCCGGTGCGACCGACGGTGAATCAGTGGGGGCTAGTTGGAAACTGGAATGTGAGCGGGGAGCACGCAACGCTCGGTGCTGCGCCGGGAAAAGTTATTTTCCGGTTTCATGCGCGCGATTTGCATTTGGTTTTGGGGCCGGGGAAAAACGGAAAGCCAGTGCGATTCCGCGTGAAGATCGACGGAACTGCGCCGGGTGCGGATCATGGAGTCGATACCGATGACAATGGCGCCGGTGAAGTGAAGGAATACAGGCTGTATCAGCTCATCCGGCAAAAGGGCGCGGTGGAAGACCGGACGTTTGAGATTGAGTTTCTCGATCCGGGCGTGCAGGCTTTCGCGTTTACGTTTGGATGAAACGGAAG
>DATAMU010000727.1:0-1515 GCA_036266605.1 Candidatus Acidiferrum sp.
CGCCAGTTACCGGAAGGATGAAAATCTGCGGCGGCTGCGTCTTGCCGTCCTTCTCGACCGCACGCATGAATGCGAGAAGTTTTCCATCGGACGACCAACGAGGAAACGAATCGTGCTTTCCTGAAGTCAGCGTCCGCACCGAGCCGCCGCCGGTCGCCGCAATCCAGATCGAAGTTTCGTAGCCCGCTTGTTTCTCATCGACAGTGACGCGGACGAAAGCTACCTGCGATCCATCGGGAGAGATTTGCGGATCGCCGATCCACTGGAACTTGAAAAGATCTTTCTCTGTGATCGAGCGCTTTTGGGCGATTGCGACACTCGCGAGCAGCACAAAACAAAAGGTCACCACGCCAGCGCGCCGGCAGCAAGTATTCATGTAGGCCTCTTTAGAAAATCGATATCTGCAAAATAGCGGCCGGTGTTGCTCTCGACCGCGGCTCGTGTTCTATCTCAGAGCAAACAAACGCGGACAGCCTACGGCCTCATCCCGTATTGTGCAACCCCGCTGCGATTCCATTGATGGTCGCTCCGATCGCATAGTCGAGCAGCGGATCGGTCTCTCCCGAGCGTTTGCGACGCAACAAGTCAACTTGAACCAGGCTCATCGGATCGACGTATGGATTCCGCAAACGGATGGATCGCGCGAGCACCGGATTCTTTTCCAGCAACTCGGTTTGTCCCTTGACTGCGATGAGAACACGTCGCGTGCGTTCGAATTCTTCTTCGAATAGCGAAAATACTCGGTTGCGTACGGCAGAGTCCGGCACAAGGTCCGCATACAAACGGGCGATGGCCATATCGGATTTCGCCATAGCAATCTCGACGTTCCGCAGCATGGCCGCAAATACTGGAGACCCACTCATCATGTCGCGCAATATCTTCCTCTGATCCTCACCGCGAGATCCAAACGACTCCAGCGCGTGTCCGACGCCAAACCAGGCTGGAACTGCGTGCCGGCTCTGCATCCATCCAAATACCCACGGAATGGCGCGCAGGTCTTCGAGCGACCGGCTAGAGGTTCGTCGAGCTGGACGCGACCCGATTCGCGCGTTCTCCAGTTCATTGACCGGTGTGGCCCCTTCAAAGTAGGCGAGCACATCGGCATTTTCTGCAATATGTTTTCGGTAATAAGCAAACGCGTCTTGCGACATGGCCTGCATCGCGTCGTTCCACGCCGCGTTCATCTCTGAACTTTCGGGTCCTTTTGCCAATAGTGACTCCAAGCTCGCCGCGATCATCGATTCCAGATTCCACTCCGCCAGCACCGGATCGGAATACTTCCAAGTCAGAACCTCGCCTTGCTCGGTAATGCGAAGTTCACCCGTGAAGTCGCCATCGGGCTGCGCAAGGATCGCCGAGTGCGTTGGGCCGCCGCCTCGCCCCACAGTGCCACCTCGACCATGAAACAAACGCAACTTTACGTCGCACGCGCGTGCTACGCGATGCAATTCGCGCTGGGCTTTATGCAATTCCCAGGTGCTGGTAAACATGCCGCCGTCTTTATTCGAATCGGAG
>DATAMU010000728.1:0-5340 GCA_036266605.1 Candidatus Acidiferrum sp.
CAATCCGTCGTGGTCGCACGCGCATTCGGCATTCGCCGTCGCGCTGTTTCTTTGGTATTGGCACGAGACGCGCGAAACGCGAAGCACGATGCAGTGGTTCGTGCTCGCCGCAATCGCCGGGCTGATGCTCAACGTCTACTATCCAAACGCGATGGTGCTCGCGGTCCTGCTCGTCGAAGCGTTGCCGCAATACCTCTCGGCTTTGCACGGCTCGCGATCGCCAAAACTTGACTCGCCCGGAAACGAAGTTGCGAATCACAAGTCGCTCGCCCGCGAACGGAAGCCAAGTGTGATGAAACTCGCGACGAATCATGCGCTGTTCGCCGTAGTGATGATTGCCTGCCTGTTCCCGACGCTCGGTTCGCGATACGTCATTTATGGAAATCCGTTCGAGTCCGGTTACATGTCGCTGAGTGACTGGGCATGGCGCTCGCCGTATTTCCTCGCGGTGCTTTTCTCCTCCGAACACGGACTGTTTGTGTGGACTCCGGTGATCGCGCTGGCTTGCATCGGCGTCGTGATCTTCGCGCTGCGCGAACCGCGCGTGGGCGGTCCGCTCTTCTCCGCGCTGCTCGCGTTCTATTTCTTTATCGCGTGCTATCCCGATTGGGCAGGGATTTCGTCCTACGGCAATCGCTTCTTCGTTTCACTGACTCCGATTTTCATCATTGGCTTGAGCGTTTTCTTCGCTCGCGCCGCGCAATTCTTCGCCTCGCAACGTGTGGCAATGAGGACGTTTGCAACTGTGGCGGCGCTGCTCGTGGTCTGGAACATGGCGTTCATCTTTCAATGGGGAACGCATCTCGTGCCGGCTCGCGGGCCGATCGTCTGGAGCGAAATGATCCACAACCAGTTCGCCGTCGTGCCGCGACAGATTGTGGCGAAAGCGCAAGGCTATCTGTTCCATCGGTCGAACTTGATGCAGCAGATCGAACAACGCGACATCGAGCAACTGCATGGCAAATAGTTCACGACAATGCGAAACACGCGCTCGTCGCAAACTATGTTGTTGCAGCGGGGTTGCGCTCGCTGCGTTGACCTCCCGTCCCGAGCGATTCGCGATGTGGATAGTACTTGGCCGCGCATTGCAGGAAACACGGGCTTTCGTGACGGATTGCAATTCGCGCGGGTTTGATAGGCTGGTTGAGAACGATCCCAGCTCATTTGATTTCTTCGCGCGCATATTTTCTGCGCGCCGTGAAGCGTTTCTGAAAGCTTGATGGCGACGACTACTACAAAACCGTCTTCGGCGAGCGGCAGTCTTGCCGCGGCGAACGCGGCTGCGGAGGCGATGGCTCCGGCGCCGCGCGCACCCGTTACCGTGCTCATCGAACCGCCGCGTGGGCTGCTCGAGCTGCGACTGCGTGAGCTCTGGGAATATCGCGAGCTGCTGTATTTCTTCGTCTGGCGCGACGTCAAAGTTCGGTACAAGCAGACGGTCATCGGCGTTGCCTGGGTGATTTTGCAGCCGCTGATGACGATGGGCGTCTTCACCATTTTCTTCGGACGCCTGGCGAAGCTGCCATCCGAAGGGCTTCCGTATCCCGTTTTCTATTTTGCGGCGCTCGTGCCTTGGACATATTTCGCGCAGGCTCTACAAAACTGCACGACGATTGTCGTGGCGAATCAACACGTCATCACCAAGGTGTATTTTCCGCGGCTGGTGCTGCCGCTGGCAGCGGTGTGTTCGGGCTTGCTCGATTTTGTGATCGGTTTTGCGGTGATGATCATTTTGACTTTGAGTTTTGGGATCCATCCGCCGGCGACGGTGGCCTTGCTTCCGGTGTTCCTGTTGCTCGCGGTGGCGACCGCGCTCGGCGTCGGATTGTGGACTTCGGCGCTGAACGCGTTGTATCGCGACGTCGCTTCGATCATTCCGTTTATCGTGCAGTTCTGGATGCTGGCGTCGCCGGTGGCGTATCCGAGTTCGCTGGTGCCGGAGCGATGGCGGTGGCTGTATGGGCTGAATCCGATGGCGGGAGTCATCGACGGTTTCCGATGGGCGCTGACGGGAGTTGGTAAGCCTCCGGGAGCGCAGATGGCGGTTTCGGCGGTCGTGGTTTGTTTGCTGGTGGTTGCGGGACTAATTTTCTTCCAGCGCGTCGAAGGAACCGTCGCGGATCGAGTTTGAGGGGGCAAGGTAGAGAATGGCAACGGCGGTGATTGCGGCGGAGGGGTTGGGGAAGCGGTACCAGCGCGGGGCGGTGGAGTCGCGCGGGATGCTGCGCGACTCGATCATGAAGTTTGCGCGCAATCCGGTGGCGGCGCTGCGGCGTTCGAAGCAGGAGACGTTTTGGGCGCTGACGGATGTTTCGCTGGAGGTAAAGGAAGGCGAAGTCCTGGGGCTGATCGGGCGAAACGGAGCGGGGAAGACGACGCTGCTAAAGATCTTGTCGCGCATTACTCGGCCGACGACGGGACATGCGGAGATTCGCGGGCACGTGCGAAGTTTGCTGGAGGTTGGGACGGGGTTTCACGGCGAGCTGACCGGGCGCGAGAACACTTATTTCAGCGGATCGCTGCTGGGAATGAAGAAGCGCGAGATCGACCGCAAGCTGGACGAGATCATCGCGTTCGCAGAGATCGAGAAATTTATCGACACACCGGTGAAGCATTATTCGAGCGGAATGTATGTACGGCTAGCGTTTGCGGTGGCGGCTCACCTGGAGCCCGAGATTTTGCTGGTGGATGAGGTGCTGGCCGTCGGCGACATCAATTTTCAGAAGAAGTGCCTGGGGAAGATGGGCGACGTGGCGCGGGCGGGGCGAACGGTTGTGCTCGTGTCGCACCAGATGAATCAGATGAGGCGATTGTGCGATCGCGTGGTGTGGGTGGATGGCGGGACGATTCGGATGGTGGGCGCTGCGCATGAAGTGGTGAGCGCGTATGAAGCGGCAATGTTTGCCGGAGAGCGATCGAAGGGATTGGAGCGCGGCGCGAGCACGAAGGCGAAGTTTCTACGCTGGGAAATTTCTCGTATTGCGGGCGCCGCGTCCGAAGAGCCGCACACACTGCGCACACGCGAGCCGGTCACAGTGAATTTTGCAGTCCAATTGGCGAGTCCGATTCGAAACGGTGAACACGGGATTGCTCTATTCAACGCGGAACGCCAATTGATGTGGGCACGCGCGGAACAAGGGATCGATCTCGACGCCGGCGTACATGTTTTCTCGCACACCTTTCCATCGCTGCCGTTGCGGCCTGGCCCCTACCAATGGCAGGTTAGTTTATGGGCCGACAGCGAGATGCTGGACCTGTGGGATTGCGGACCAGACATGACAATCGCGACGGAAGCGCACCAGCACTATTTGGATGAGTGGAACGGAATTCTGAATTTGCCGTCGCAATTCCAGCGAACTTCCTGATGTGGAGGGATGTATTGGCCAGCGCCCCCATTTTCGACCAACCGCACTACGACCTGCTGGATCATGCGCGCGGGGATGTCGTCGCGCGGCTGCTGGCGGAACTGACGCCGATGGCATCGCTAAAGACGGCGATCGACGTCGGGTGCGGCCTGGGATATTTTTCGCGGCTGCTGCAATCGCGTGGACTAGAAGTCACGGCGGTCGATGGGCGATCGCAAAACGTGGAAGAGGCGCGGCGGCGCAGCAACAGAGTGCGATTCGAGCAGCGCAATGCCGAAGATGCCGAGTTGTTGAACCTCGGAAAGTTTGATCTCGGCTTTTGTTTTGGGCTGCTGTATCACCTCGAAAATCCGCTGCTGACGATTCGCAATCTAAAAGCGCTCACAGGGAAAATTCTTTTGGTGGAAAGCGTGATTTTTCCGGGAGATGAACCGATCATGGCGCTGATCGATGAAGAAGCGCATGAGGACCAGGGGCTGAATCACATCGCGTTCTATCCGACGGAAGCCTGCCTTATCAAGATGCTGTACAAAGCAGGATTCAAGAATGTATTCGGGCTGACGCGGCAACCGGAGCACGATCACTATCGTTCCGTGAATGGGGGCCGACGCGTGAGGACGCTGCTGGCGGCCAGCGATCTCGAAATTCACTCGGCTCAGCTCGTAAGAATGAGTGAAGCGTCGTCGCCGATACGGCCGTGGGATCCGATGAGCGGCGCGGTAAAAAAGAGCGATGCGTTCAGCCGTTTCACGGCGAAGTCGCTTCCGGAAAAAGTAAAGTCGATCAAGAGAATTATCAAAACGAGATAAGAAGACGAAATGGCCGACAAGTTTCTGGTACCGGTTTATCTGCCGCGATGGCTGCACGAGCCGATTCGCAACGTGAAGCGTGCGGTGGTTCCGGCGAAATCAAAGGCGCACACACGCGGCATCATCGATATTCACGGAGAACGGAACGTGGAGTGGTCTTTTCTCAGTGCCGAGATGCCGAGCGGACCGGGCGAAGCGTTCGAATTCGGCTGCGAACAGGGCTATATGAGTTTGCTGGCGGCGCAGCGGGGTTTTCATGTCGTGGCCAACGATCTGCAAGAGCAGTCGTTTTCGTGGCAGCACCCGAGTGTGGATTTTATGCTCGGCGATTTTTTGAATTTGCAGCTCCCGAAGGATCACTTTGATTTGGCAATCAACTGTTCTTCCGTGGAGCACGTCGGCATCGCCGGGCGCTATGGCATCGACGCCGACGACAATGACGGCGATCTGGATGTGATGCGGCGGCTCGGGGAGATTCTGAAGCCGTCGGGCGCACTGCTGATGACGGCGCCTTGCGGGAAGGACACGGTGTTGCGGCCGTGGTGCCGAGTGTATGGCCGCGAGCGTTTGCCGAGGCTGTTTGCGGGATTTGCGACGGCGCGACAGGAATTCTGGGTCAAGAACGACGAGAACCGGTGGCGGGCATGCGACGCCGACGAAGCGTTGTCGTTCGAGCCCCGAAACAACGCAGCCGACCCACACGCGTGTGCGTACGCGCTGGGTTGTTTTGTGTTGCAGAAGGCGCGCGTCGCGTAACGATCGATTTCGCTGAAGATTTGAATAACCAAATGCTGACTTTTTTCACCACCGCTAAGGCGTTTCTTGGGCACGACGGCGTGATCCAGAGAAATGCGCTTGCGAGTTGGAAGCGGCTTGATCCCGATATCGAAGTGATTCTGTTCGGTGACGACGCCGGAGCCGCGGAGGCGTGCGCGGAAATGGGTTTGCGGCACGAGCCTGAAGTTACGCGGCATGAGAGCGGCGCGAAATATCTACATACGGTTTTTAAGCGGGCGCAGGAGATCGCGCGTCACGACTATTTGTGCTTCTCGAACTGCGACATTGTGTTGACGCAAGATTTCCGGGTCGCGTTTGAAACGGCGCGTGCGTGGCGGGAAAAGTTTTTGCTGGTAGCGCGGCGCTGGGACGTGGACATCACCGAGCCG
>DATAMU010000729.1:0-6779 GCA_036266605.1 Candidatus Acidiferrum sp.
GTGAGAATTTCTTGTGTCGCGGTTGAGCCGCCGGTTCCAGCGGTGAAGCCGACGAAGGCGGTATTGGCGCCGACGACGGACGGAATGTTGACAGGCCACGAAGTGGTGAAGGTTTGTGCGGTGTTGACGGTGTCGGTGATGGTGAGCGTCAACGTGGTGCCGTCGTAGGTGATGTGGGCTTTCATGATGTCGCCGCTGTGGAGATTGACGTTGCCGCCGATCGCTGTGGCGGGAGTCGTGGGCGACACGCCGTTGGTGTAAAGGCCGGTGGAGTTGGTGCCTTCACCTTGATTGCTGAAGAGATCGAATTTGACGGCCACGCTCTTGCCGATGCCTGCGGCTGCGCCGGGTGTGTCGGGACCGAAGCCGAGGCCGCCGCCACCGGGACCGAGAGCTGTGATACCGGTGTTTTGAATCGTGAATGTGAAACCGTCGGCGGTTGGCGATGTGAGCTGGAAGGTGAAGTCGTTGGTGAACGACTGCACGTTGACCGCTGTTGTCCAGAATGCAGAGGCGGATTCGTTTTGCGCGGTGGTGTCGGTGAGTTGCAGGCGAGTGCCGTTGAGCTTGGTGTGACCGTTGAATTGCAGGCCAGCGGCGGTGAAGCCGGAACCGAAGCTGATGGCGGCTGTGCCGGTGCCGCCGCCGGAACTAATGGTGATGACGGACTGCGCGATGGCGCTATTGCTGAATCCGGTTTCGGTGGCGATGGCGCGGACCGTTGTGGTGGCGTTGACGACGAACGCGGCGGTGTACTTGGTGGAGCTAGTCGATGGAGCGGAGCCGTCGATCGTGTAGTAGATGGTGGCGCCGGGATCGGTAATGGTCACGGTCTGCGCACCTGTGTAGGTGCCGGTGGCCGGCGTGATTGTGGGCGTGGGGGCGGCTTGCAGCGCGTTGATGGTGTAGGCGGCGCTGGAGACGGCGCTAGTCGTGAAGCCTGGAGCGGTGGCTAGAGCTTTGATGGTGGCGTTTGCGGCGACGGAGATCGGATTCGCGGCGGAGAACTGCGATGTGCTTCCGCCCGCAGTGGTGGCGGGAGTCGAGCCGTCGGTCGTGTAGAAAATTGTGCTGCCGGGAGTTGCGTCGGTCAGCGTGACGGATTGCGTGCCGGTGTAAGTGCCGGCGGCGGGGCTGAAGAGTGGCGCGCTCGCTTGTTGCGGCGTTGTGCCTCCCGTGCTGACGAACGTCCAGTTTTCGATTTTCTGGCTCGCGGTGAGACCGCCGGTGCCGCCGGTGAAGCCGACGTAAGCAGTGTTGCCGCCGACGATGGAGGGAATGTTTACGGTCCAGCTTGTTGAGAATGTACCCCCGGTAACGCCGTCGGTGATGGTCATGGACAGTGTCGTACCGTTGTAGACCATGTGAACCGACATTTCGTCGCCGCTATGCAGGTTGATGGCGGAACCGTTCAGGTTGGTGGAAGGCACGGTTGGCGATGCACCGTTGGTGTACAGGCCGGTGGAATTGTTGCCTTCACCGTCGTTGTCGTAGAGATCGAATTTGATGGCGATGCTTTTGCCGATTCCCACGGCGCCGCCGGGATCGGATGGGCCGTAACCGAGGCCGCCGCCGACCGCGGGTCCGAGCGCGGTGAGGCTGTTATTTTGAATTGCGAAGGTCATGCCGTCGGCGCTGGGGTTGCTGAGCTGGAACGAAAAATCGTTCGTGAAATTTTGAATGTTTTGCGGCGTGTTGAACCAGGCGCTGCCTTTCTGATTGACGGCGCCGCTGGTGAGCTGAAGCCGCGTGTCGTCAAGGCCAACGCTTCCGTTGAAAGTCATGACGCTGGCGCTGGAGCTGAAGCCAACCGGGAAATTCGGAGCGGAGCCTGCGGCAACGCCGATGCCGTAAGAGGCGCTGGCTTGCGGGCTTGTGCTGAGGGTTCCGGAGGTGGCGATGGCGTTGATGGTTTCGGATTGGCTGACGGTGACGGTGGCGGAACCGACGGACTTTGTGGACGAGGTGGTGGCGGGAGCGTTGATGGCGTAGTAGATCGTTGGATTGGGCGAGGCATCGCTGATGGTGACGGTTTGCGCGGAGGTGTAGTTGCCGGGCGCGGGAGAGAAGGTGGGCATCAGCGTTTGCGTTTGCAGCGTGTAGGTTTCGTTGTTGACGGCGCTTTGGAGGAAGCCGGTCGCGGTGGCGATTGCGGAGATTGTCGTGGTGGTGCTGACGGTGATAGGGCCCGTGTATGGAGTGGACGCCGTCGTGGCGGTGCCGGTGGTGGAGTAGAAAATTTTTGCACCGGGGGTGCTGTCGGTGATGGTGACCTGGATCGAGCCGAGGAAAGATTGCGCGCCGGGATTTAACACTGGGGTTGCTGTGGGTGATTGGCCGTTCGTCAGGCCGTAGATGCTGAGTTGGTTTGTGGCGCCGACGTACACTTTGCCGTTGGCGACCGTGGGCACGTTGAATTTTACGGCGCCGCCGGGATTGTCATTGGAGTTTGTGGAGCTCGAGTAAAGCGTGTTGCCAATGTTGGTGGCGTCGGAGGCGCGAAGGACGGCGTTAGTGCCGGAGCTGAAATTGTCGGTTTCGAGGGACCAAACGATCGGGTTGGCGCCGGAATTCGAAGAGATTACAGGTGTTGGGCTAGGGAAGCCGACGGTTGTGGGGCCTTTGGTCGAAGCGGTGGTGGGGAATTTCCCGGCGGACATCGAAAATGTCTTGAGCACGTCGTTCTTACCCCAGATGTACATGGTGTTGTTGAAGAAGGCGGGCATGCCCCAGATGCCTGCGGCGATGGGGAAATTCGAATTGCTCGGATTGACGGGGATTTCCTGCGCGATGTTGTCGGAGCTGCTGCTGAAGCCACCCATGTTGTCGCGATCGACGATGTAGAAGCGGCCTTCTTTGCCGGTCTGGAAGAGCAGGTGAGTGTGGCTGCCGGACTGATCGGGAAGGACGAGAACGCCGCCGGAAGCGACGTCCTGGTCGCCGCCATTGAGAGTGGACTGATTCATCGGAGTGAAGTCGTCAGCAACGGTCATGACGCCGTTGTTGAGGTGAAGGCGGACGATGCTGTCGCCGTAATCCATCGTGTTCTTGTAGGGGGTGGTGGCGTCGAAGGTGCCGTTGCCGGTGGCCACGAAGAGGCGGCCGCCGGGGCTGTTGCCGGTGGGATTGAGATTGTCGGAGGCAATGCCGGAGCCGCCCATCCAGATGCCGGCGCCGATGCCGTTGGAGGAGGAGCACCACGCACTGGCTTGCTTCAGCGTCGATGCGTTGTAAGAGAGAATCCAGCCGTGCCACGGGCCGTTGTCGCCGTGCGATGCAAATGCGATATAGACAAAGCCGTTGAGCAGCAACAAGCCGGCGCGATTGTTATGCCACTTTTGATCGAAGGTGAGCGAGCCGCCGGAGCTGCCGTTGCCGTTGCCCGAAACGGTGGCTGTGATGAGGACGGGGCCGCCGAATTTTTCGGCACCGCTGGTTACGTCGAGCGCGTGGAGGCGCTGCGCGTAGCTGCCATTTTCTTTAGAGGCGCTGACGAGATAGATCGTGTTGGTTGAAGGATCGATGACGGGGGTGCCGGTGATGCCGATGATGGGAGTGATGTCGGTGGTGCTGACGTCGGCTTGGGGGATGGCGGTTGCGCCGCTAGCTGCGCCGTGACCGGAAGTGAGCATGCTGGCTTTCCAGAGGGGGGAGGCGTTCGCGCCGCCGTTGGTATCGGCATCAAATGCATAGACGGTGTCGTTTTCGGTGGCGACGAAAACGACGTTGTGTGAAGTGCCGCCGATAGTGACGTTCTGCATGTAGAGAGGTTGGGCGTAGATCTGGCCGTCCACGGATTGGGAGAAAAGGCGGCTGAAAGTGGAGGGAGAGACCGTGGAGGGAGTGAGTTGGGTTTCGGCGGTGTAGGAGCCGGAGCGGGAGTTGTCGATGTGCTGGGTGGTGACGTTTTGTGCGCGAAGGGCGGTGGGGAGAAAGAGTATTGCTGACGTGAGGAGAGCGGACGCGATTGCGCGGGCCGGCTTTCTGGAAGGTGAGGGCACACGGCAGCAGACACTTAGAACAGTGCGAGCAAAATTGGACACGACGACTCCCCCTAGAAACGACTTACTCTTGCGCTCAGTTTTGTTCAGGCTTGCGACGGGACGGTCACTCGCCGACCACTTGGTACAACATACTGCGTCTTGCGAACTCTCGGCGGGCTGAAGGGCCGAGCAATTCTCTCTCTCAAAACCACGCGGAAAGGGCCGCGCAGCAGGTGGGCAAAGTATATCCACAGAGGTGCGAGCAGAGCAATAGAACGGGGTTGTGATCGAGGTCGCAAAACAGGGATGGAGTTGAGGTTCGGCTGAAGCCTAAGATCCCGCGGCGGCTTGCGGTCGCCTCAGAGAGTGACCGCAAGTAGCTAGGCGAGCTGCACGGCAGCGATTGGCAGCGCCGACCTCGGGATGACAACCATTGGGTGCGTCGTTAAGATAGGGCCGAAATTTTGGAGGATGCGCGTGAAGAGCTCGAGGGTGAGTGGGGCAGTGATCGTGGTTGGCGCGTTGATTGGATTCAGCGCGACGGTGGCGTCGGCGCAGGTGACGGTGCCGCCTCCGAAGGATACGGAGTCGCGACAGCACGGGTTCAGCGTGGAGCGGATTTACGGGACGTCGAGTTTGCTGGGGCATCCGACGACGGGGATCGTGTGGGCGCCGGATGGGAAGCACGTGAGCTATTTCACGGATTTGGCGGGAGAAGCCAAGCAGGGGCGGCGCAAGGAATTGTGGGAGATGGACGCGGCGACCGGCGAGAAGCAATTGCTGGTGGGCGCGGACAAGTTGGATAGCGCGCTGCCGGTGGAGGCGCAGAACACGTCGCAGGCGACCGGGCTGGGGCGGCATGCGCCGGGGCAGTATCAGTGGGCGCCGAATGGCGAGGCGCTGTTGCTGCAAGGCGGAACGGCGCTGGCGTGGTTCGATCTGAAATCACAGACGGCGAAGCCGCTGGTTTCGGGCAAGGAAGCGATCGCCGATCCGAAAATTTCTCCTGATTCGAAATGGGTGAGCTTTGTGCGCGACCACAATTTGTGGCTAGTGCGCGTGGCGGATGGGAAAGAGCGGTCGTTCACCAAGGGCGGGAGCGAGGAGATTCGAAAGGGAGAACTGGATTGGGTTTATCCGGAAGAGCTGGAGCTGACGACGGCGTATTGGTGGGCGCCGGATTCCGGGTCGATCGCGTTTCTGGAGATGGACGAACGGAAGGTGACGCAGTATCCGCTGGTGGATTTCGAATCGCCGGTGGGCGCAACGGATGAGGAGCGGTATCCGGTTGCGGGAGGGAACAATCCGATCGTGCGAGTTTATGTCGGAAAAGTGGAGGGGGGAGAAGCGCGCGTGATGGATACGGGCGCGGAGACGAATATTTATCTTCCGCGCGTGGAGTGGCTGCCGGATTCGAAGCGCGTCGCGATCGAGCGGCTGAATCGGGCGCAGACGGTGATCGATTTGTTGTTTGCGGAGGCGGGGTCGGGGAAGTCGCGCGTGGTGATGAGCGAGAAGGATTTGTACTGGATCAACGTCAACGACGACTTGACGTTTTTAAGGGATGGAAAACGGTTTTTGTGGTCGAGCGAAAAGACGGGATACCGCCACATCTATTTGTATGACATGGATGGAAAGCAGTTAGCGCAGTTGACCAATGGCGACTGGGAAGTGACGGGGTTGCAGGGCGTGGATGAGGCGAAGGGCGTCGTTTATTTCACGGCGACGGAAAAGTCTCCGCTAGAGAGGCATCTATATCGCGTCGGGCTGGATGGGTCGGGATTTGCGCGTGTTTCGAAGGAAGAAGGAACACACGCGGTGAAGTTTGCGCCGGGGGCGGGGGCGTATGTCGATACGTATTCGACGAATCTCGTGCCGCCGAAGCAGGAACTCATGCATGCGGACGGTTCGCGCGCCGGAGTGATCAACGAGAACAAGGTGCCGGCGCTGGATGAGTTGCATTTGTCGCCGGTGGAATTCTTGCAGGTGAAGTCGCACGACGGCGTCGAGCTGAACGCGATGATGATCAAGCCGCCGAATTTCGATGCGGCGAAAAAATATCCGGTGCTGGTTTATACCTACGGCGGACCGCACGCGCAGGTGGTGACGAAGTCGTGGGGCGGCGCTGGGACGTTGTGGCATGAGCTGATGGCACAGCACGGGTACATTATTTTTGCGCTGGATAATCGCGGGTCGGCGGGACGCGGACATTTGTTTGAAGAGCCGATTCATTTTCGATTTGGAGCGCAGGAAATGTCGGACCAGCGCGACGGTGCGGCGTATCTGAAGACACTGCCGTACGTGGACGCGAAGCGTATCGGCATCCACGGATGGAGTTATGGCGGGCACATGACGCTACATGCGATGTTTGAAGACCCACAGGATTTTAAGGTGGGATTCGCGGGCGGGCCGGTGACCGACTGGCATTACTACGATTCGATTTACACGGAGCGGTACATCGGGCTACTGCCGCAGAACGAGCAGAGTTACCAGGAGTCTTCGCCGATCGAGAATGCGAAGAATCTTGTGGGCAAGTTGTTGATCGCTCACGGTACGGGTGACGACAACGTGCACTACGCGAACACCCTCGCGGTGATCAACGAACTGATCGAGAACGAGAAATATGCCGAAGTGATCGCGCTGCCAGGGCGCGGCCACGGGCCGACCGATTCAGAAGCACGCGTCGTACTCTGGAATCGCGTGATGAAGTTTTTCTTGGACAACCTGTAGAGTTTCCAAATTCAAGCCCATGTATCGCCTTTTTATCCACAATATAAATGTAATTACACCAAATAC